>CAYHFB010000553.1:0-2511 GCA_964355695.1 uncultured candidatus Brocadiaceae bacterium | reverse complement strand
ACTCGAAGCAAAGAAACGTATTAGCGTTTAGTCACGGTTTGTGTAGTGAAACGGCACTCCGTATCCATACTTCATAATTCGAAATGCCTTGTTCGATATTCGTAATTCAATAGACGGTTAAACAGTTATGAGATGCTGGAGATTTCCACACTTCACGCCCTTGATTCGTTCGGGTTTTGTTTCCGAACTTAACACGTATACGCCCTACCCTCTGCCAGCGGGGGACAGTGGCTTGCCACTTCTCCTGTAACGTCCTAACCCTGAATTCCCTGGTACATCAGGCAGCATACCTCGGTTGATATCGTGGTATCATAATTATGAATTTACTTCCAACGCCCACGTTGCTATCAACCTTGACCACGCCGTGATGGAGATTTACTATGTGCTTAACGATAGAAAGTCCCAGCCCGGTTCCACCCATTTCTCTTGAACGCGATGGATCAACACGGTAAAACCTTTCAAAGATGCGCAAGATGTGTTCCGGCGCAATGCCGATGCCAGAATCAGATATTTCAAACCGAATGGAACTGTCAACCGCTTCCACCTTTAGGCCGATTCTACCGCCATTAGGAGTATACTTTATGGCATTATCCAGCAGGTTCGTCAACAACTGGCGCAGCAGGTACTCGTTTGTTTCCATCGCCGGTAAGGATGGAGGCATGTCCAATTCAATCGTTTGGTCTTTCTTTACACAATGCTCCTTGTAGTGTGAAAAGATATTCTCTATGCATCCATACAGTTCCAACTCATGAAGTTCCATTTTTAGATCACTGGAGTCCAGCTTCGACAATTGCAGGATATCTTCAATAAGGTTATCCAGCCGCTGCGTATGTTTCATAATAATACCCAAGAATTCGCACAGGGTTTCCTCGCTTGTTTCCTTGTTTTCGAGGAGCGTCTCTACGTACCCCTTAATCGTGGCGATGGGGGTTCGTAGTTCATGCGACACGTTGGCAACAAATTCCCTGCGTGCATTTTCAAGTTTCCGCAGTTCTGTTATATCGTGAAATACCAGCAGGATTCCATAGGTAACCTTGTCGATCTGAATGGGTGAAAGATGCATTTGCAGCAATTTCTTTTCTGGAGAAAGTATCTCAATTTCAACCACTTTTTCCGGACGGCTTCCGTTTTCCGCCTTACCTGAAGATACGATTAATCCTCTTACCAGACGACACACCTTCTCGTTTCGTATTTTTTCCCACAAATAGTCCTTGTTAATTTCGACCTTAGAGAGGCCGAACATGGCTAGTGCCGAATTGTTGATCAGAATAATCCGCTCCTGATAATCCGTGGTAACGACGGCCTCGCGCATATTGGACATAATGGCGTCGAGTTTGTTTTTGTCATCAAGAATAATCTGCGTTCTGGCCTGCAGTTCCGCGCCCATCGTATTAATTGCATCCGCCAGGTCGCGCATCTCGCCGGAACAGGCAACTTCCACCTTCCCGGTAAAATTGCCGCGCGCAAAATTTTTTGCCGTTTGCGTAATGATTAACAGGGGAGAGGTGTTTATCTTGATTATGACAAATCCGATAATCCCCGTTACCACAAAGGCAAAAAGGATATAAACCACCAGGGACTTGACGTCGGACGCCTGATTTCCAGCCAATGGAGCGGTATGATACCGTTCTATAATCGTGCTTGCAAAATATCCTGTTATGGCGAAAGAAAGGCATAAGAGGGAGGTAAACGGTATAAATAGTTTCCAGAATGATTTGTTTTTTAACATTTCGCTAATTCAGCAAATTTATAACCAATCCCCCGTATCGTTACAATACGGCTCGAAAAGGTCTTTAATTTTTTCCGTAGGGACGCAATGTGAACGTCTATCGTTCTGTCAGTAACAACTGCATCTATCCCCGAAACTGCATCCAACAATTGATCCCGCGTAAACACGCGGCCCGGCTTGCCGGCAAGCTGGTGAAGGATTTTAAACTCGGTAAGGGTCAGCGGTACGACCTCCCCCTTGAGCGCAACCTCATGCCGGTGCGCATCAATGGTAAGACATTCTATTTCAATGTGGTCCTTTACCGTTGAAGAGGACTTTGTCCTCCTGAGAACCGCCTGTACGCGCGCAACCAGTTCCTTTGGGCTAAAGGGTTTTGTAACGTAATCGTCTGCGCCCAACTTCAAACCGGCCATGATATCCGATTCTTCCCCTCTTGCCGTCACCATAACAATGGCAGTATTTTCCAGGGACTGGTCTGCCTTAATCTTTTTGCATACCTCCAAACCGTCAATCTTCGGCAACATAATATCAAGGACAATCAGTTCTGGTCGTTCCCTTCTGACCAAAAATAGTGCGTCTTCCCCGTTCCCGGCCGACAGTACCTTATAGCCGTCTCTTTCGAGATGGTATTTTACCAATTTTACAAGGTCTTCTTCGTCATCAACAATAAGAATCTTTTCTTTTTGCATAATAGACGGCTCATGTCGTAAATATCCTTAGAATTTCCCCGTAGCGCAGGCGTCCCGCCTGCTGTTTTTTAAATGCAGGCGGGACGCCTGCGC
>CAYHFB010000552.1:0-2533 GCA_964355695.1 uncultured candidatus Brocadiaceae bacterium | reverse complement strand
CAGGGCTAGCAAAAACAAGGGTTTGGTGACATTTACTGGTTCCTTAACTTAACACCTATGGGGTTTATCCCCCGCCAGGCGTGTGTGCGCGTCCATTGCCAGCCATAAAGGCCGGCGCTACGGTGGATCGCGTTTATCATAAAACAATGTAAGGAGGTATTCATGGCGCTTGAACTGCATATTGTAATCGAGAAAGAAAAAGATATCTATTCCTCACTTTGTCTTGAGCTCAACATAGCCTCTCAGGGCAAATCAGTGGATGAGGCAAAGGAAAATATGAAGGAGGCTATCATGCTTTATATGGAGGATGTATATGAAGCCGGTGATGAAAAAGAGTTTATCCCCAGACCCGCGCCTGTGGAAGAATGGTTAAAATATTTCCAACAAAAGGCGTTGGAAATAAAAAGTGACGTGCTGAAAAAAACCACGCCCATTTTATCCGAGGTTGTTATTGGATAGAAATCTGCTCAATCTCTGTTCTCGTGATGTTATAAAGATATTACAACTGAAAGGCTTTGCATTGAGCCGTACCAGAGGGAGTCATCATCAGTATATTGGATGTGTTAATGAACATAAAAGGCGGGTTACCGTTATAGCAAATCAAAAGAGATTTACTCCCAAGACTATAAAATCAATGATAGAACAATCCGGATTAAGCGAAGACGAGTGGCTGGAATTAAAGAAAATGATTTAGCTTAGCCGCTGAAAAAACGTAATATTTGGGAGATTCAAAGCCATGCCGTAGCGCGGGGGTTTATCCTATAGGTGTTAAGTTAAGGGACGTGCTATAAGCACAAAATCGAATATCGAACAAGGAATAACGAATGTCGAATGATAAGGGATATTTCCCCGATAATCGTCAATGAACGCGCACAAACACCATGCAAAAAAACGGATTAGCGTTTAGCCACGGTTTTGGCAGTGAAACAGCGAGCCGTACCCATACTTCTTAGTTCGAAATTCCTTATTCGATATTCGATATTCAACACACGGTTAAATCGTATTGTGATGCCGGTGATTTCCTCACTCCATTTCCATGATTCGTTCGGGTTGTGTTTCTTAACTTAACACGTATGGGGTTTATCCCCCGCCCGGCGTGTGTACGCGCACCATAGCCGGCCATAAAGGCTGGCGCTACAAAATGTCGTCGCAATTTTAACCGGCGATACAATAAACCACGACAATCCGCGTAAATCAGCGGCTAAAAAAAATAAAATGAATAAAACCCTCCGTATCCATTCAAAGGTATCTCACAGCCGTGCTAACTGGCCGGGAAAGAGGGCGGTAATCTGGTTTCAGGGGTGTCCCCTGGGGTGTTCGTAATGCTTCAACAAAGGTTTAAATAATCCCGATTAAGGCGTTGACATTGAGGTAGACGGGTTGATTCAGTGGCTTGTGTCTCAGAAAGAAATTTTCGGCATTTCCCTGAGCGGGGGCGAGCCTACCGAACAGATTCCGGCGCTTTTGCCTTTCCTCGAAAAGGTGAGAAGTGTGACGGGGCTTTCTATCCTGCTTTTTTCAGGCAGATATCTTGACCAAATCCTTTCCCTGCCAGGCGGGAAAAGGCTGATAACCCTCCTTGACGTCCTGATAGACGGGCCGTATATCCATAAACTGGCAAATCCCCCTGGCGTATGGCCTGCATCGAAAAACCAGCATATCCTTATGCTCACTGAACGATACAATGCGGAGGCCTTTTCTTCTTTGCCGGTGAGTGAGATAATCGTCACGGAAAAAGGCGATATTATTCAAAGCGGGATGATGGTGTTGGAAAAATGATTGAATTTTTTTGTAGCACCGACCTTCATGGTCGGCAATGGCGCGCTTATGCGTGCCAAGCGGGGGATGAACCCCCGCGCTACTAATACAATAGGGCGTCAAATAATGGCAAACGATGACAAATTAGACGAGTTGGTTGACATCGTAAAACATATAAGCAAGATATATGACGATGAGGATATGCGTATTGAAATTGATTTCGATTACAATGACGGTATGATTATTGTCAAATACCAGGGTGCTAACGCAGAACAAAAAACCTGCATCATAAACGCTAATAATAAAACGGTTAGTGGAATAGATACCACAAAATTCTGGCTGCCCGACTATTCACGTGAACAAACCGCAAACAAGAAACTCCTTCAATTCATGCAAACCCACGGCTATGCCCATTCAAACATTGTTTACAGAATGAGAGAGAAAAAGAAATAAGTGTCAAGCAGTGTCATGCATCAGATCGGCCAAAATGCCGCTTTGATCAGCCTGGATGGGACGTTCACTTTCCCATTGAATGCAGTAGGGGTGGAAATAAAGCTAATCCACCCCGAAATTCCGTTTGACACTCTACCAAATTAAAACTTTTATTAAACTACTCTACGGGATATAATGTTTGAGGTCTATGGGACTGAGATAGTTTTCAAATATTATCGGTTATAATCCAAGGGGTTAAGAAAGGAAAAAGACTATGACAACGATTACCAAAGAACTTGAGGCGAAAATACGGTCTTTGCCGGATACCGAGAAACTGAAACTG
>CAYHFB010000551.1:0-2540 GCA_964355695.1 uncultured candidatus Brocadiaceae bacterium | reverse complement strand
CGGAGGGGCGACACAAACATCAGAACATTCAAATATGCTTTTGTACAACACGAAAGAAAATTGCCAAAGACCTTATTCACGGGTGGTTTAAGGTAATCACAGATTTCTTAACTTAACACGTATGCCCTACACACGCCCCATCAACCCGAAACTTAAAACTCACCCCTCAACCACCAACTGCTTCACCACACTAAGAAGCACCTTGCTTTCGAATTGCCCCTTTACAATGTACGCGTCGGCGCCAACCTCTATGCCGCGTTTTTTGTCGGCCTCGCTTGCCAGGGACGACACGATGATGACGGGGGTTTCCTTAATCTTCTCTTGTTCCTTGATATGCTTCGTTAACTCAAACCCATCCATAACCGGCATCTGGACGTCCGTAACCACCAGACCAAAGGCCTTCGTCTGGAGTATCTGCAACGCCTCCTTGCCGTTCACGGCGGTAGTAACCACGTAGCCATTGTTTTCCAGGATGCTCCGAATCAACGTGCGCGACGTTATGGAATCGTCCACGACGAGTATCTGCGGCGGTGCTTTTTCTGCGACAGCCGCACCCTTCGCAAGCACCCTTGTGCGTTTTCCGGGAAGGAGCGCGGAATCCACCAGGTCGCCAGCGTTCAGCGCCAGGACGATCGTGCCGCTTCCCGTCATGGTGGCACCGGCAACGTTACGCACGGAATACAGCGGGGGCTGGAGCTGTTTTATAACGATTTCCCGGTCGCCCAGTATCTCTTCCACCAAAAACGCCACGACCCGCCTTCCTTTTGAAACAATAACCACCGGCCATTTTTCTTTCGGATCGGGTTCTACGATTTCCATTTCAAGCGTTTCCGCAAGGTAGCGGAAAGGAATGGGCTGTCCATGAAATAAGACCGTATGGCTTGCCTCAACCGCCACAACGTCATCACGGCTTATTTCCATGGCACGTTCTATCGAGGCCGTTTGGATCGTAAATATTTGCCCCCCCGCGCGCACCAAAAGGCCGTGTTCCGTAGAAAGGGTAAGAGGGAACCGCAGGATAAATTTGGAACCCTTGCCCTCGACGGTTTCAATCCGGACGCTACCCTTGATCTTTTGCAGATTGGTGCGCACGACGTCCAGCCCGTAACCGCGCCCGGAAATGTTGGTTATTATCTCTTTCGTGGAAAAACCGGGGTGAAAGATAATGTCTAGCACGTCTTCGCGGGACATTACTTGCAGCTCCGCATGGGTATAAAGGTTTTTTCTTAAAGCGAGGCTTTTTACTTTTTCCAGCAGCACGCCCTGTCCGTCGTCCTCAAGGCATACGAATATCTGGCTGCCCTCGCTGCATAGAGAAAGCGTGACCTTGCCTTCCTCCGATTTATTAGCCTTCCTGCGCAATTCTGGGGTTTCAATGCCATGATCAATGGCGTTGCGGAGCAGATGGTTTAACGGGTCGCGGATGCTTTCCAGCACCACGCGGTCGATTTCTATCTCACCGCCAGATAGGGTGACGTCCACCTTTTTCCCCAGTTCGCGGGCAATGTCACGCGCGGTTCTCAAGGCGGGTTTCAACAAGGTGGATACGGGGACAAGCCGGAGCATACGGGTATCGCTCTGGAGCGAGGAGGATATGGAATTCAGGTTGTTGACGACCGAACGCATGGCCTTGTGCAGCCGGTACACCGTCGATTTCACGTCCATTACGTTGTTCGAGTACCGTTCGGCTATGTTTTTTATTTCAGCCAACAAGGTTGCATGGTCATTGTGTCGGGCGAGCGACTGGAAACTGGAAATGGTCTTCGCTAATAGATCAACCCCTGTGCGTAACGACTGCATGTCGGTGAAGTGGTCTTCCGTCTCAAGCTTTGCAACCTGCAATTCTTCGGAGAGGGCGGTGATCCGTTCCAGTTTATCAACCGTTATCCGTATAAAGTCTGCGCTGCTCTTTGTTCCGGCGGGGGTTTCAGGAATGGGCGACAGCTTGCTGATAGCCCCCTCGTTCTCCAATGTCGCCATTTGAGCGGGTGGTTCCATTTTGTAATCGGAAATGGTTTTTTCTATCGATTCCGCATTCTCCAATGGCGCCATTTGTGCGGACTTTTCCAGTAAAACCGACAGCCGGCTCTTTTCCTGAGAAGCCATCTGCTGCAACTTGTCGCAAAAGGCTTTTTCATCGAAATCGGACGATGTTCCCGTGGCATACGCATGGTAAGCGCCCTTCATACGGTCAAGCGCCTCCAGGCATAAATCTATGTTTTCCGGGCTGGGAATGGTATTGCTCTGCTTCAAACTGCTGAACATTGATTCCAGGCTATGGGCAATGGCGCCAATAGATTCCAGCCCAACGCCGCGCGCCGCCCCCTTGATGCTGTGCGCCTCGCGGAACAAGGTATTGAGCGTTTCCAGGCGCGTAGTATTTTCCACGCTTTTCTCAAGCCGGAGCAACTCTTCCGTTATGACCTGCAGCCGTTCTTCCAGCTCACTCCGAAACGTCTCACGTAGCAGTTTGAGCGTTTCCTCGTCAAAATCACAGTTATCCATAGTGTTTTCTTAATACTGTTTCAAGTTTCAAGTTT
>CAYHFB010000550.1:0-2543 GCA_964355695.1 uncultured candidatus Brocadiaceae bacterium | reverse complement strand
GTGTTCACACGTAAAAGGACACGGGCACCGTGTCCCTACTTTGAAATTCCTGTACATTAAATTAGGCCTTTGGCGACTTATTGGTGTTCACACGTAAGGACACGGGCACCGTGTCCCTACAACGGCATTGAATTTCCTATTAGCCGCACCCTTTTACGCGGGCGCGGGTGAAAATTTTTAAAAATTTCAAGAGGAAGATTAACGGCAAATACTATGCAGCTTTTACATGACGTTACTGACCAGCAGCGGGAGGCGATCATCCATTTCGAAGGGCCGCTTTTAATTGTGGCGGGCGCCGGTAGCGGAAAGACCCGTGTGATTACGCGGCGCATCGGCTATTTGATGTCGCAAGGGGTAAGTCCTTACAATATCCTGGCCATCACCTTTACCAACAAGGCCGCCCACGAAATGGGCGAGCGCGTTAAGCAATTCACGACCCACAAGGGGTTGTGGGTTTCCACCTTTCATAAGATGTGTGCACGCATCCTTAGGCAAACGATTGACAGGCTCGGCTATTCCAGAGACTTCAGCATTTACGATTCGGCAGACCAGTTGAGCCGTATTAAGGCTATTATGGCCGAATACAAGATGGATATGACGCAGTGGAAACCCAAGACTATCATCGCTGCCATTAGTAATGCAAAAAACAAACTTATCAGCACGGAGCAGTTTGCCCTTAGCGCCTCCGGTTATTTCAGTGAACACGTCGCAAAAATCTATAGAAGATACCAACACATTCTTAGGACGGACAACGCATTAGATTTCGACGATCTCTTAATTAAAACGATTGAATTGTTCAAGGAGCACGCCGATATCCTGCAGATGTATCAGGAGCGGTTCAAGTTTATCCTCGTTGATGAATATCAGGATACCAATTATGCCCAGTATACTATTACACGCCTCCTGGCAGACCGGTACCGGAATCTTTGCGTGACGGGCGACCCTGACCAGTCCATCTATGGCTGGCGCGGCGCCGACATTAAAAACATTATGGATTTTGAGAAGGACTACCCGGACGCGCGGGTAGTGCTGCTGGAACAAAATTACCGCTCCACGAAGCACATCCTCCACGCGGCCTCCAGCATAATCAAGCGGAACAAGTATCGAAAGCAGAAAGATATTTGGACGGAAAACATGCAGGGCGAAAAGATCCGGGTGGTCGCTTGTGAAAACGAATATGCGGAGGCGGACGAGATTGTCAAGCTGATTAGGACGTGTAAAAACAAGAATATCAAGTATTCCGATATAGCCATATTTTACCGCACCAATGCCCAGTCCCGCGTCCTGGAAAAGGCTTTGCGCAACCATGCGGTCCCTTACACACTCGTCGGGGGGCTGGCGTTTTATCAGCGGAAGGAGATTAAGGACCTTCTGTCGTATCTCAGGCTCTACGTTAATCCCAGCGACGAGGTGGCGCTTGAACGCATAGTCAACACGCCGACGCGCGGCATAGGAGACGTGACGGTTTTAAAACTCAGGGAGTGGGCGGCAACGCAGGGGAAAAACCTCCTGTATGCCATACGGAACGTTGATCAAATCACTGAAATTAAGGGGAAGACGGCGTTGGCGATAAAGCATCTTGCGGAAATTATTGCGCAATTGCATACGCTGCCAAACTCACCGGTAGAAGGAATCCTGAAACAGGCCATCAACAAAACGAATTACATGGCGTTCCTCAAAGAATCCGGAGAAGGTGAACGGGAAGCAAAGGACCGCATCGCGAACGTGGAGGAAATGGTGAACGCTGCTCATGAATATGACGTGAACTATTCCGAAGGCTCGGCGCAGGGATTCCTGGAGGAGGTGGCGCTGGTTTCCGACGTGGACGAGTTGAAGGACGTTGCGGATGGCGTGACGCTCATGACGCTTCACACCGCCAAAGGATTGGAGTTTCCCGTCGTCTTTATTACCGGCATGGAAGAGAGGCTGCTGCCCCACACCGAGTCAAGCGATTCCGATGAAAAGGTGGAAGAGGAACGGAGGCTCTGCTACGTCGGCATTACGCGTGCGATGAAGGAGCTTTTCATTACGTACGCCAGAAGACGCACCAGATATGGCGAGACAACAAGCTGTACGCCTTCCCGGTTCCTGAGCGAAATCCCAGGAGAGATTATAGAAATTATAGACAAGACCGACCGCAGGGATTGCTCCAGCAGCTTTTTTACTAAAGACGATGATTTCGGGGACCCGGTCTTTTCGGTCGATACGGAGCAAGACGTCTTCGAGCCTGTGCAGGCAAAACCAAAAACCACTATCGCCTCTTTTGCAAATGGTGAGATAGTCAGGCATGCTGTTTTCGGTATTGGCAGGATACTTGAGGTGTACGGCAGTAACGACAAGGCAAGTGTCAAGGTCAACTTTAGCACCGGCGGGGTAAAGAGTCTTCTGCTGGCTTATGCGAAGCTGGAGAAGGCGTGATTTGACGTACAGGAATTTCAAAGCAGGGACACAGCACCCGCGTCCCTGCGTGTGAACACAAAAAAATCGCCAAGGCCTAATTGGATTTCAAAGCAATCTCGTAGCGCGGGGGTTTATCCCCCGCT
>CAYHFB010000549.1:0-2547 GCA_964355695.1 uncultured candidatus Brocadiaceae bacterium | reverse complement strand
GGCTTCCAGCCTGCTGTTTTTTCGTGAAGCGATTGCAGGTTGGAAGCTTGCGCTACTTGTGATGCAATTGCAGGCTGGGAAGACGGCGCTACTCTGAACAGCAGGCTGGAAGCCTGCGCTACTTCAGCCGGTTTAAGCTTGATCGGTGATGAAAATCCACTTGACTTCAATTTCCCATTTTTGTACGATACTACACGTCTTAAACCTTTAAGCCTTTAAGCCTTAAGCCGAAGATCGTCAGCAACCCGTTGACAGATAATCATTTACCTTTGATGTGTAAAAAATGTAATAATACATGACAAAAAACCGTATCCTTAGACAAATGAATCTTATCCTGCCCGTCTTGCTCTTTGGGTTAGCATTCTCACCTTTCCCTTCAAACAAGGTGCTTTCAGAAGGATTGCAATCCCGCCAGGCGCCAAGCCCAATAAGAATTGTTGACTCGAATGAGCAATCCATCATAGTCGAACTAACTGCAGGCAGACCTCACGTTGAAGCGGTGCCGCAGCAACAAGACAAAATCCCCCATCACCAGGCGGACACCGGGGGGGGCATCCGAAATCCGAAATCCGAAATCCGAAATCTGAACACAGCACAGCACAGCACAGCACAGCACAGCACAGCACAGCACACGACACCCTTCCTCCTGATACGGTAAAAAACTATAAGGCGCAATACTACCACCGCTTTACCATAGCCGGTATGGCAATAAGGATGAAGCCCGGTGAACCTCAAATCCCCGTTTACGGCACATTATTCGGCATATCATCGCTCGACAACGTTTCCATCAAAATACTGAACGCCGAATACGAAACCCTGCATGGCTATTGCATTCCTCCTGCGCCGCCGTTTCCGGTAAACAAAGACCATTACCTGGACGTTCAGGGCGATGCATCAACAGAAAAGTTCCCCAATCCACCTGCAAACGAACGCGACGAGCGCATCTACGCAAAAGACGCCTTTTATCCCGGCGTCCTTGCAGAACTGGGGCATACAGGCCACCTGCGCGGTCAGCCCGTGGCTCAGGCGCAGTGGTACCCGTTGCAATACAATCCCGTTACCGGCGACGTGCGCTTTTATCATCGTATACGCGCCAGGATTACCTGGAGTAGCTCCCTTGCGCAAAAGGCGTCACCGTCGCGCTATCAGAGTCCCGCATTTGAAAACCTGCTGAAAAACGTCCTGGTAAACTACCCTGAATTAAACCGTGTTTCCGCAGGTATGAATAACGATTTCGGAGAACACCAGGGCAACAACAAATCCCCCGAGTGCAAAGGAAAGGGAACTAAACTGTTACAATCCCCCACGTCAACGGGGAACGACACCCTCGCCCCCATTATTAAGGGAGACGGCACAAATATTCCCCTTGATGAAGAAGGACAAACGGTGTCGTCAAACAACACCCCGGCGCTTAAGTTAGGAATAACAGAGGACGGCGTCTACAAAATCACCTATCGGGACATTGTTAAAGCCGGTTGGAACGTCAGCCGTATAGACCCGCGTAACATAATAATACAGCATCGGGAAAAAGAGATACCCATCATCGTTTCCGGTGAAGCAGACGGCGTATTTCATCCCAACGATTACCTCCTGTTTTATGGTGTTTCCAACAAAGATATCTACACCAACAAAAACATCTACTGGCTGAAGGCCAGCAACAAAAAAGGCGTGCGGATGGCAACAAAAAACGGAACCATTTCAGGGAATGACGTTGTGCCCAACGACTTTCCCGCCCTCTTCCATGCCGAAGAAGACAGCAATTACTGGCAGACGATTCCTTATGGCTGGGGTGAAGACCACTGGTTCTGGGGCGTACCCTTTGGCGCGCCAGAAACGAGGAGCTACCCGATACCGCTCAAAAACATAGCAATAACATCTGGTACCGCAACGGTGCGCGTCAGATTAAAGGGACGCACCAATGATGGACAGCTTAGCCCCGACCACCACACACAGATTTACCTGAATGACGTCATGATTGACGATCAGCGCTGGGAAGGGCAGACGATCTACGACCATATCACTTCCATCCCTCAAACGTCGTTGCAGGAAGGAACCAACACCGTGCAGGTAGCATCGGTTGGCGATACCGGCGCGGTTGTTGACCAGATATTGGTGAACTGGATAGAAATTGGGTATTTGGATACCTGCGTCGCCGAGAACGACGCGCTCTTATTCAATGCCCCAACGCCAGGCGTCTTTCAATTTGAAATTAAAAACTTCACGCGTAATAACGCCATCGCCTTTGACATTACCGACGTTGAAAACGTTATCCGTATTAAGAACACCAGCGTTTTTAAAGAAAAGGGCGCCTACACGCTTGCCTTTAAAGACGCGGCGGAAACGTCAACAAGATATCTCGCGCTGACGCCGTCGCAGTGTAAAAAACCGGAAACCATTACGCCTGATCTGCCAACGTCGTGGAAGTCCCCGTTACATGGCGCCGATTACATCATCATTACCCATAACGATTTTTACGCAAGGTCTCAAAAACTGGCGCGTTATCAAAGACGAAAAGGGATGCGGGTGGTTACCATAAAGACGGAGGAC
>CAYHFB010000548.1:0-2586 GCA_964355695.1 uncultured candidatus Brocadiaceae bacterium | reverse complement strand
TGCCGTCCTTTGTTGCCGGGATTACCGGTTATCGGGTGGCCTGGCTGCTTGGCGCTAAACATTTCCACCGTAACTTAAATTTTGTTCCAACCTTCAGCGAGTCCCTTTTTCTGCAGGTATTTTTGCCGGTATTTTCTTTGGCTTATGCTCCTTCTTGCTTATTGAGGCATTGAAGATAGGTGAGATACTGTCTAAAAAATTACAGATATGGAAGCCATTAAAAGGAATCATCGGCGGCGTTGCCCTCGTTGCTTTAACTCTGATTTTCTCAAATAGATACCTTGGTCTCGGAGTTGATACTATTCGGTCTTCTTTGCTGGGTCGAGATGTTCCATGGTACGCATTCTTAGTGAAAATTCTTTATACCTCCATAACGCTAAGCTTTGGCGGTAGCGGTGGTATTGTAACACCGATATTTTTTATAGGGTCAACAGCCGGGAGTTTTTTTGCGGATATTCTGGGCGCAGACCAGGCGACTTTTTCCGCGCTTGGCTTGGTCGCCCTGCTGGCCGGGGCGGCCAACACCCCTATTGCGGCAAGTATTATGGCGTTAGAATTGTTTGGCCCGAAATTGGGGCCTTATGCCGCCATTGCTTGCGTTATTAGTTTTCTTATGACCGGCCACAGAAGCGTCTACCCGTCTCAGATGATTGATTTTAGAAAATCTTCGTCTCTTCACCTCGAAGGGACAGGAGAGATGGAGGATGTAAAGGCACATTTTAGACCGAGAGGGTGTGGTAAGCGCTTGATAGAGGTATGTTTTAGAATCGGCAGCACAATAAAAAGAATATTTAACCGGAAAAAGTAGCATAACGTAAAGTGATAGGCGCAACCCGCCGACATTCCGGCAGCCAACCCGGTGCGGTTTCATGCCATGGGGGTTGAAGCGAATAACGATGAAATAGCCATGGGTGATTATATTTATAAGGCAACAAAGCTTATTGAAGTTTCATCAGAAAAGGTCCGCAAAGAACAAATCCACGTTCACCGAAAGGATTAATTTCCGGGAAATTAAGCTAATTTATATCTGTATGATGATACTGATTATGGAATAAACGATGATAATTGGGGATAAAATATCCAGCAAAGGGGCGCCGGGAAACAAATCGTAGTGAGTGATTAAGCCCAGTAAATTGGTAGCTAAAATATTTCTTACGAAAAAGAACGTATACAGCAATATTTTTACGGATTTACAGGGTGACAAATATTTACAATAAGCATAAGCGAAGACGAGCGCAGAAGTGAGTTTGACCACGTAGTTGAAGTATATCAAAGCAGATGAAAAGGTAAATTCTTCACCCTCTCCAGCAAAGACCTCCACGTCGATAGATAAATAATATTTCGATATAAAATAAAGAACAAAACCCAGAATTGTTGCATGAAAGACTCCTTTCGACCAATTTATACGGTTTTCGATTGGCTCCGTGTATTTACTCCCCGCCTTGCACAAAGCTTTTGACGCGCCGTTTGCCGCCAGTTTGACGGGTACGGACGTTAAAAAGAGATATGCAACGGCCAGAATCACCATCGTGGCGACGTCGCCACACATATCCGGCATATTAGGCACATGTAGCTCATAGTGGTGCGCGTGGTTTGTCGGCCTTAATACGTCAAAAAGGATAAGAGGTTTAACTATGTTGACAGAGATAAACCTCATGTTTATCCCAACGAAAGACAAAAACGCGCCTATGCATAAATTCTTTTCTGCAGATTTGATCGCTAGATTCATTGATACTATCCCTTCTGTTTTTATCCGTCGGCCTTATCGCCTCTCAATCAATGCGTAACTTAGTAACGCAATCCGTGTCGAAATCCGAAACCCAAAGATTGTCGCCATCAAACACCACCCCTCTTGGGTCTAATCCTAGGGTGTAGAAATCACACCGCATTTAGTGCGTTAAATTTCCCGGTTTTTAACCCTCCCATCCACCTCGGATTTTAGGATTTTATTGCGCTGTTGGCGGAGGGTTGGTGGCGACGTTGCCTCAACGTGGTCGAGCATCTCTTGTTGCGAGCAAGCATTTAGGGCGTTGTGATTCTGTTCTTGTGTGAGGCCGCCGCATAGGAGCGGAATGGCATAGACAAGACGGTTGATCTCGCCACCTGGATTGCGTTGTATGGAAATACTTCTAAGTAGCAAGGAAAGAGTCAAGGCTGCGCAGCTAAAAGTTAAGCGCGACGGCTCGGAAGGTAGGTTCAAATACCGGGAAAGAAAACAGACCGGAACTGGCAAAGAAATGACTGGTTTTCTACACCCTAGGATTACCCTGAATAGGTTTGTGCAGGCGGTGATTAAAAAGGAGCTGGCGTACACGGGAATAAAGTCTCAACAGCCGCATCAGGGGGACACCGGAAGCGTTCGGACAGGCTTTGACGTGGTTAAACGATTCCGACGAATGGGGGGGGGCGTGACGACAGGAATCACGTTCCGTCGATAGGTACTTGCTCCTCATGGTAACTATCTGTGCGAGGATTTATCTATCTTGTCACACAGAAGGCCAACTTCATCTCTATTGCGTAAGGAAGAAAATGCTAGCCCCAGTTTACAAGTTACGCTTAAAATTTAGTTTTTTTCCAGCACAACCT
>CAYHFB010000547.1:0-2589 GCA_964355695.1 uncultured candidatus Brocadiaceae bacterium | reverse complement strand
TCTCGTGCCGCCTGCGCGTCGTCGGGGGCTTTTCGGTACAGCTCTTCCTGTACCATTTTGGCATTCTCAATAAGTGTAAGGCGAGTGTAAAGGCTTGAATTATTGACAAGTGCGGCAAGTAAGCTGAAATTCGCATGATAGCAAACCCATTTCTTCACACTATTTTGTTCTGCTTCTGCCAACAGATTTCGAAGCCATATTATTCCGGCATTCTTCTTACCTACTGCCTTTTCACCTTCAACAATCGCATCCGCCAGCACCTTTGTCGCCGCTTCAAGTTCACCACCCAAATATGCCTGTGTCGCCGCATCCAATTTCCCGCCCACAAACACCCACGGCTCCCTTCCATAATACCTCCCCGCCTTCTCCTTCAAATCACCATGGTAATAATGCCACATAATCTCCCACATCCGCAACCCATCCGCCTGCCCACGCTCTTCCAACCATGCCGCAATCTCGCGATGCAACCGGACAGCATACTCCGGGTTATTCAAATGCTCCCCAACCCCCGCCATCGCCTTATCATCCGCATAATGCGCATCCTGCCTGCTTCTTCTCCCTTGTCCATGCACAAAATCCCACAAACCTAGTTCACTTCTCTGTACTAAATGCCCCGCCAGATAATTTCTTACCAGCGCAAACTGCCGGGAGAACTCTCTTTTCGCCTCCTTTAATCCCTCTTCGTCAACAATATCTTTGGACACCAGCAATCCCTCTAAATCACTCTCCCGCAACCCTCTTCGGGAGCAGGCGATGTAGTCGAGCATGGTTGCAATCCAGGGAACGTTCACCCGTGAGCCGAACTGCCGGGCGCAGTAGCCGAAGAGGTCGCCATAAATATCTTCAACGCTTCCGGGCGTCTTTTTGGCTAAGTTGATCTGGTAGGCAAGTATCTTTTTATCGGCGGCTGTTTCGCCGTCTATTTGCGCTATGCCGGTATGGTCATCGGCGTCGAGATGGAGAAGGCGGTTTACCGCGATAGAGAGCCAGAGCGGATTTGCGCACGCGGGAAGGCCCGTGTTGCTGTTGATAAGAGCGACAAGTACGTCAACCACTGCCTTGTTGAGCGGGTTCTTATGGAGGCGCGCGCATTGCGCAACGACAAAGTCGCGGGCGTTTTTGTCACTGCCGTCTTTTTCCACAAAAGGGGCTACCGGGCGGAGTTCACACCAGGTTTTTTTGCCGAGCGCCTCAGAAGATTTTCCGGGGATTGCGGTGGCGAGAAAGCGCACACCCTCGTGCAGCGTATCGGGCAGCCAGTTCATGGTGAGCGCCGTTTGCGAGGGGTCGAGTGAATCAAGCGAGTCTATAACGCACACCACCGGGCGTTTCTGGGATGCGCTGTAAAGGAGGCTGTAAAAGAGTTCCTTCTTTTTCTCAAAGTCGGTTATACCGGCAGCGGGGTCATATTCTGCGCGGCCAAGAAAAACGCCCATCTCTTGTATCCAGCGGGAGACGATTGAATCCACCGAGCCGGCGCGGCTGCTTATGCCTGCGGCATGGGAAAGGAGGCAAATGTTACCGTTCTGCTTTGCAATCTCAAGCCGTTCATGTATTTGGGCAAAAAGCGCGCTTTTGCCCGCACCTGCTTCACCGGTGAGGCAAAGACCCTGCTTCGTGTTTACGGCTTTTCCCAAAAGGAATGCAACGGCGTTATCAATCTCCTCTTGCCTGCCGACAAAGCCCTGGCGGCGGTTTTCTAAAAACTCTTCCAAAGCCCTGCGTTCTACGCTCTGCCAACTGTCGTAGTGGTCGTCTTTTGCGCGCATCTCTTTTTCGTAGGCAATGCAGTCTGCCTCCAGGTCTTTCCAAAGGACTTCGGTGACTTCATCTGCCCATGCGCCAAGCTCAACCACCCGGCGAAGGTTTGCATCGTAACGAGGTTGGTAATCAACTATCTTCCCTTCAAACTCTTTACGGTTGCGTATATCCTCTTTAAGCGCAACCAGCCGGGCGTGGCGGGACACGACAATTGGGTACTGAGAATGTCGATCGTCATACACCTCCTTCTCCGTGTCGGGAATTTTCCCGGCGTCCTTTAAATCCCGAAAACAGAAGAGTGACCGTTTTCGCTGTTCTTTGGACGCCAGGGAGCCATATTCAATTTCCAGGGCGGTAACGCTTTTATCGTCAAGCCTTATTCCGGCAAGTTCAGGGTCATGCCGGTTGGCAACCGCGTCATCCATACGTTTCCGGTCGGGAACCCATCCATACCGCTCGCCCAGTATCACCAGCAAAAACGGCTTACACCGCCTGATTTCATCAAGACACACCGACAACACCTGAAGCTCCTTCTCTTCAGGCCTTTCAGCGCCGACCGTTTCGACGCCGTTACGCAAGTCCACCGGGGCAAGGGTGCGGTGGTATTTTGCAAGGCGTTTTTTCAGTTCGGGGAAGACCGTATCGTGCAACACGTCCCGCTCGGCCTGCATATCACGAAAGGTGGAGGAAATAAAGATCGGCTGTTCGAGCCATTGGGCAACGGGCTGAATGGCGGATTCCTGGGTTTTTGCTGGTTCGGTCACTGGGTTATCTCCTTATATGAACTTATAATTTTATTTCTTATCACGATTATTGGCGGTTGTAGTT
>CAYHFB010000546.1:0-2591 GCA_964355695.1 uncultured candidatus Brocadiaceae bacterium | reverse complement strand
TTGTTGCAGAGGTACCAAACGTCTTTATTTGAGCCGAGGCCCAGCCTCGCTCGTTTCCAGGTAAAATTTATACCATGAACTTTCTCAAACGCACCGTTCCGCTCGTCATTGCATTCGTCATGGGCGTGCTCATGACCATGCAATACTATATTCCCAGCAGATACTCACAAAACCTCCTGGAGGTTGTAACCCGGTGGGATCGAATTATTGCCGGGTTTGCCGTCTTCCTCGGGGCATACAGCCTCTTCCACCTCCATTGGACAAGGATTAAAAGAAGGGTGGAGGGCTGGGGATACAGTGTTTTCGTCTATTTCGGGGCGACTATCACCCTGGTCTTCGGTTGCCTGAATGGCGGGAAGTTTTTCTGGAGCGACAAACAGGACGGCACCATGTTCGACTGGCTGTACTTCTACGTGCAGGTGCCGGCGGGCGCAACGATCTTCTCGATATTGGCCTTCTTTATTGCCTCAGCGGCCTATCGCACCTTCCGTGCGCGTACCAAAGAATCAACCGTTTTGTTGGTTGCGGCAGTCCTCGTCATGCTGGGCAGGGTGCCGATTGGGAATTATATCTCCCACTATATCCCGGCGATAGCCGACTGGATCATGGCCGTGCCGAATCTTGCGGCAAAGCGCGGCATCCTTCTGGGCGTAAGCCTGGGGGCGGTTGCCACCTCACTTAAAATCATCATCGGCATTGAGCGGTCTTATCTGGGCGGGGGTGATTAATGGCGATAGAAAAGTATCTGCGGATAGATCGCCGCATCATCTTTGCGATCATAACGGTGGCGGTAATCGCCTCTCTTATTGTAAAATTTGAGTTGCCCATACCCGCCTCGGAGCCGGTTCAGGGGATTTATGAGAAAATAGACACCCTGCCGCAAGGCTCCCACGTAATGATATCCTTTGATTACGACCCTTCTTCCAAAGAAGAGCTGCAGCCAATGGCCATCGCCTTCCTCCATCACTGTTTCAGTAAGGATTTGAAGGTGATCGGGATGACCCACTACACCGGGGCGCCCGGCCTTGCAGACCAGGCGATGAGCTCCGTGGCAAAACTATATCAGAAGAAAAACGGAGAGGATTACGTCTTTTTGGGGTACAAGCCCGGTGGCGCCTCCCTCATTATCAACATGGGTGAAAACCTGCATAGCGCATTCCCCAAGGATTTTTACGGGAAAGACACCACAACGTTGCCCGCCTTGCAGGGCGTAGATTCGCTCCGGCAGATTAACTACCTCTTCGACCTCGCCGCGGGAACCATGATAGAAACCTGGCTTGTGTATGGAAAAGAGAAATACAAATTCGAGATGGGCGCCGGTTGTACGGCGGTGATGGGTCCCGATATGTATCCCTTTCTCCAGTCCAAACAGTTGAACGGCCTGCTGGGTGGACTCAAAGGCGCCGCAGAGTACGAGGCGTTGGTGAACAAAAAGGCAAACGCGGTAAGCGGGATGCGTCCCCAGAGCGTGGTTCACGTCATCATCATCATCTTTGTTATATTTGGTAACGTAGTATTTTTCATTTCCAAGAGGTCTGGGGTACGAAATGCGTAAGGACACAAACTTTATTATCCTGATAGGAAGCGTTGGGTTGTTCGTGCTTGTCAACATCATCTTAATGGCGTTCGGCAAGCTCCCCTTTTCCTCGGATGGCTTTGGCATCATCCTTGGGGCGGGCATCACCCTGGCCATCTACAGCTTCCTTTACCAGGACAACCCCGCATTCAAAATTGCGGAGAACCTTTACGTAGGCGTCTCCCTGGGCTACACCATCATCATCACCTGGTTTAACTTTTTAAAACCAGACTTGTACGAACCGCTCATCGTCCCCCTGTTTTCCGGCGCCGCAGAGAAGTCACCGCAGTACGCGTTACTCTGCCCTTCTTTGCTGGGACTCTTCATGCTCCTGAGATTTTCGCAAAAGTTGTCGTGGCTGAGCCGCTGGACATTTGCGTTTGTCGTAGGGCTTGGCGCGGGCATTAGCATACCGCGCGTCATTTCCGCATTTATCCTGCAGCAGATAAAGCCCTCCCTGCACCCCGTCTTTTCCGGCGGCGAAACAATCCTTTCCAGCATCAACACCTTGATAATCCTGCTGGGCGTCATCTCCGTCCTCATCTATTTCATCTTTTCCGTCGAACATAAAGGCGCCATCGGCAAGATGTCGAAGATCGGCATCTGGTTCCTCATGATCTCCTTCGGCGCGTCCTTCGGCTATACGGTCATGGGCCGGTTGTCATTGCTCATCGGGCGTATCCAGTTCCTGTTGAAGGATTGGCTGGGGATTTTGCAGTGATTGTTTGATGCTTTAACAGGAGGTTACCAATGTCAATATGCAAACGCTCTCAAACCGTACCCGACGTCATGTTGCCCGCGTACACCGCTGTTATTGCGCAGACGGATGCCTTTTGCGAGGCGCATCTTGACGCGGAATGTGCCGTGCTTTGCCGTGAACTGGCGGCATCCCTTGCGCGCAAACGCCCGTCGCCCATTGTGCGCGGCCAGCCAGGTATCTGGGCGGCAGGAGTCATCAGCGCACTCGCCTACGTCAACTTCTGGTATGACCGGACCAAAACCCCGCACACCACAC
>CAYHFB010000545.1:0-2613 GCA_964355695.1 uncultured candidatus Brocadiaceae bacterium | reverse complement strand
TGCTCACTATCGCGCTGGTGTGGATACTTTTGGGGTGCTTCAGATGCTCGAATCAGGCAAGGACGGTAGGGACACTCTTCATTGCCGTTTTCCCCGCGCTTCCAGAGTCACAGCTTATATTTGCAGAAACGCTGCTCATCCCTTTCCTGCTGATAACCTATATCGGCGTTGTCGTTTTATATAAAGAATCCGGCACGCAGAACACAAAGACCTCCCTTGCCGTCATTACATCCGCTTCATTTATCCTCATGACCCTCTGCAAGGAAATATTAGCGCCACTCTCCTTCACCTTCCTCGTCTTTCTCTATCCCGTTTTGTGGCGAAGGCAAAAATATCTTTTCAGGGCTTTTTACGCGGTTATGTCACTTGCAACCTTGCTGCAACTGGAGCGGTGTTATTTGACGATATTTCAACCCTACGCTCAGGGTGGCGAAAATGCCGGGCATTCGCCAATGGCCGCAATTACTAATCTGGCGTGGATTGTAGGAGATTCTTTTTTGTTAAGGACGAATATCGCTCCAACAACCATACTCCTTTTCTTATTCACCATCGTCGGTTTCTATCAACTGGCGCGCGCGTTCAACGGCAAGCAACTATCCCGTGGAGTGGGATTGCTTTGTGTAATTTCATTCGTCGTTGCCACAATAATCCACCTCTTAACGCCATACAGGGCGCTTCGGTACCTCTATCCGGGCGCGATTTTACTTGTCCCGGCCATGGCGTATGGCTACGACGCCTTTCTGCCGGCAAGTACCCGGCTAAAGCCGTGGATTTTTAACTATCTTGTTGTTGCCCTGTTCCTTTTTAGCCTGCCAGGTATCTACGCGCAGGCGCTCTCTATGCAGGCGTCGAGCAAGGCGGACTGGGCATTTTTATCATATATCGTCCGGCAATATTCAACTGGCAAGGATATCGTCTTTGTGAAAGACATGGACTACGAGCGTAGCATTTGGGCAAAATCAGAATTGCTGGGGATTAATTTAACCGGCCAGCTCAGGACGGGGAACAATGGACACATTTTAGAGGTGGAGAGAGGTATTGATTTCAAGCAAATTAATCCGAATTCAATTGTTGTTTTTACCCCGGTTATGAACCCGGATAAAAACAAAGGAGGCCTTCTATCGCTTAAGATTGACAAAACTTTTGATTTTACAAAACAAGGAATACCTTATGCTGTCCTCTCTCGTATTCAATCTTTAACAAAAACCTTTAATCCGTTTTACCGGTTTTTAGCAGAGGGCGGCTCATCCCCATTTCCCGGCCACTACTGGCAGACATACATCCCAGTTTCCGCAGAAGTTGGATCTGAAATTCCGTATATACCGATAGAGTAGATAAGGATTTAACAGAGGTGGAGAGGGCGTTTCGTGATTGCAAGACAGTGAATTTGGATGTTCGTCCTGTCCATGTAAGAAACGAGGGGAGTACGCGGGGGCATGTGTTTGTGGTGATGCTTGCGTACATGATTATTCGAAGACTTCGAAAGGCCTGGGAATCTTTTGACCTGACGGTGAAGGACGGCCTTGAACAATTGGCAACCGTTTGTTCGATGGAAGTGAAGATCGAAGGGCAAGACACCTGTTGCCTGAAAATCCCACAGCCACGAGAACAATCTCGTCAGTTGCTGGAAGCGTTGAAAATAAAGTTGCCGGAGGCATTACCAAAGAGAGATATACGTGTAGTCACAAGAAAAAAACTACCTAAACGAAGAAAATCCCAATAATATTAAGGCATCTCAGTTAGTTTTGTTTTTTCGATTGGGGTGAACATCCGTTGAAATATGGTAACACAAATTTCAAAAAAACCATCCGGTCACAATTCTTAAACATATTCTAAAATCCGCGACCCAAAATCGCAAATCTAAAATCAATCCCCAATCGAAAAACGCATCAATGTCCTTACATGATACCCCGCCAAGACCTCTGGCGAGATACATTGCAATTGCCAGTTGTGTAGGGTGGATTAAGGCGATTGTTTTTTATCGCCGTATCCACCTTAAACATGGCCTTTGCCTTTTTCTCTGCGGACGTTACGGGAACCTCCGTTTAAACTAAAAAACAAATCATCAAAAACAAAAAGGTATGCCGAAAGCCCAGAAATACGGCATGCCTCCAGCGGGCAACCAAGTCTTTTGTTTCTATTCCTCTTGAGGACTTCGGGGAGTTGCTTAAAGCCGGCTTCTATAACAATCTTGTAAATTCATCAACGGATAAATGTGCTTGTTTAATGATATGGGATAATGTAGACCTCTTGGTAGGGTTGTGCGCAGGGACTGTAAGTTTTAGTGTTCTTTCTGTCGTATGCCTTTTGCAGACGTATATGGCTGCCTTTTTGCCGGACAATTACCCATCCATCACGACGTAAAGCATTAATGACCTGTCCATAATTCAAATTCGGAACTTTTGTCATAGAGCAATTTCTAATACCTGTGCATCAGGATTAAACCCCAGATCATCGTCAACTGGTTCAAAATACAATTCAATGGCTTCTCTAATATTTTTTAATGCCTCCTCCTTCGTATTGCCTTCACTTATACAACCGGGAAGTGAAGGAACGATTGCCGTAAATCCCCCTTCATCACTTGGTTCCAAAATTACTTGAATTTTCATCTTT
>CAYHFB010000544.1:0-2614 GCA_964355695.1 uncultured candidatus Brocadiaceae bacterium | reverse complement strand
CGAGAACCATATTTTAATACAGGACTTCTACGCTTTTAATCTGTGAAATCTGTGTTTTTTGCTGTTTTTCCATAAAAAATGAAAACCGAGCATAAAAAACAAGAAGTTTATGGATTGTAGTACGGATTTATGCATGTTTATACGCGGGGCAGGGCTTTAGCCTTGCAACTCCCTCCAGTTCGACGCCTTGTAACAAATACTGCTGAGTCGGGTGGCATTTACAAAGGTTTCCACCAGTACGGGGCGGACTTGATAGCGTTCACTAGCATTCATGAGCGGCTACCGGTGGTTTTGCCGCTATCCTTCGGCATTCGATATTCCTTCTCCCGCACCCAAACCACGGCTTGGGAACGAGATAAAAATTCCCTCTTCAGGGGAACGGGGAATTTTTATATGTCAACCGGGGGCGGTTGGCCTACGGTGTGATCATGCCCCGTAGGGACGATACAAAGACCTCAATCATTTCTCTCTTCCATGATCAACTTCGCCTTGACAAGCCGTATTTCCTCATAAGAATAATCTTCGCCCAGTTTTTCTTTCAACGGTGTTAATAGTTCCGTGTCCATTTCCAGGCATACCTGCTTGATACGCTGTTGTTTTTTGGGGGACATAAGGCTGTCCAGCACAACGTTCTCGCCTTCCATGATGAGTCTTTCCAGGTGCGAGGAGATGGTGGAGGGCGACAATCCCCGCCTGGCCGCTATTTCCCTGATGCCGAAGCCCTGCTTGTACAGGTCGAACGTTACTTGCGTCGTGAGTGATTTTTGCTGTTTTGTGGAGACATCCTGGTATTTAAGTGTGATGGGTTTTTGTTTGATGCCATGTTGCGTGCAATAATGAATGATCTCTTTTAAAAAGGCATCGCCGTATTTTTTTAATTTCATTTCACCTACGCCGCTTATTTTGCGCAGGTCAGCGAGGCTTCCAGGGTAGTGAACAGACATTTCTTTTAAACAGGTGTCGTGGAAAATAACGTAGGGAGGCACACCCTCTTTGTCCGCCGCAGTTTTCCTCAATGCCCTCAAACGGTCAAACAGTATGCGGTCGTAATTATCTCCAACAGCAACCTTCTGGACAATGTGTTTCTCTACGGGCTTTGTTAAAAGCACCGTTTCGTTTTGAAACAGCACCTGCCTGCTCTTTTCACCTAACTTCAGGATGGGATATTCATCGCCTTCGAGCTTTGCGTATCCTAATTGCACCATCTCGCGGATAAATGTCTGCCACTGGATTTTCGAATATTCCTTGCCCACACCGAAGGTTTTAATTTCGTCGTGGTGGTTCTGCAATACCTTTTGGTTCCTGGACCCCAGCAGGACGTCGATGACGTAATTTACGCCAAACCGCTCACCCACACGGAAGATGCACGACAGCGCCTTTTGCACCACGACCGTTCCCTCGAACTGTTCTTTCGGTTCCAGGCAAATGTCGCACGCGCCACAGTTCGGCTCGCTGAATACCTCGCCAAAATAGGCCAGCAGCATCTTTCTCCGGCAGACGTTGCCTTCGCAATAGTTTGTCAGTTCCCGTAATTGTTTATATGCCACCTCCTTCTCGTTTTCATCTTCCTTCAGTTTGATAAAATGTTCTATCTTATACTTATCGCCGTAACTGAAAAAGAGGATGCAGTCGCTTTTTAACCCGTCCCTGCCCGCGCGTCCCGTTTCCTGATAATACCCTTCAATGCTCTTCGGCAGGTCGTAGTGGACTACGTAGCGCACGTTCGGCTTATCAATGCCCATGCCGAAGGCGATGGTTGCCACGATAATCTCCACGTCGTCACGAATAAACCGCTCCTGATTTTCCGACCGGGCTTCAGACGGCAATCCCGCGTGATACGGCAGGGCGCGATATCCCTCCGACTTCAGGTTACCGGCCACCTGTTCAACGGTTTTGCGGCTCTGGCAGTAGATAATCCCTGAATCGGTCTTCTTGCCGTCCAGGTACTGGAGGAGTTGCCGGTAGGGGTTGTCCTTCGGGCTGATTTGATAATACAGGTTTTTCCGGTTAAAGCTTGCCTTGAAGGTCCTGGCGTTCACTATCTTCAGTTGTTTAATAATATCTTCCTGAACGTCGGCCGTGGCGGTGGCCGTCAGCGCCATAATCGGAACGCCCGGAAAGCGTTCCTTCAACAGGTTTAACTGGCGGTACTCAGGGCGGAAATCATGCCCCCATTCGGAGATGCAGTGCGACTCGTCAATGGCAAGCAGCGATATCTTCAAACCCTGTAAGAATTGCAGGAACTCCGGCATTACCAGCCGTTCAGGCGCAATGTACAGTATCTTGATTTCGTTGTTTGATAAGCTTCTCCGGCGCGCCTCTATTTCGCTGTAGGCCAGCGAACTGTTTATGAGCGCCGCCGGAATGCCGTCGGCGAGCAGCCCGTCAACCTGATCCTTCATTAATGCGATTAGGGGGGAGATAACGATGGTTATTCCGTCGAGGAGCATGGCCGGTAATTGATAGCACAGGGATTTTCCGCCTCCGGTGGGCATGAGGACAAATACGTCTCTTCGCCCTAACGCCTCATTGATAATTTCTTCCTGGAGGGGATAGAAGCTTGTGTACCCGAAGTATTTTTGCAGTGTATCGTACATGGTATTTTAACCGGTTA
>CAYHFB010000543.1:0-2619 GCA_964355695.1 uncultured candidatus Brocadiaceae bacterium | reverse complement strand
CCGGCTTGTGAACGGAAGATGCGCAGAAAGCTTTGTGCTAAGGCGGTAAGACGCCGGTTGTTTGCTAAAAAAGGGACATTGAACGTATCCCTCATAACGTTTTCAGTAACACCATGGTCCGTATTTGCCTTTGCCTATGTGATTGTATGGTGAACTAATTGAATTTCAGGAGTAGCCTTAATGAAAAAAGAACAGGTTGTAGAAAATGGTGAAGAACGGCAACATCGCTGTCCGGGAGAAACCTACACCATCAGCGATTCCGTCTGCAGGGGAAGGCAAAGGGTAAATTATCCCAAGTGCAACGTGTGCCTGGACAAGGTAGAGCCGGCGAACTTTGAGCAGTCCGTGAGCGAATCAAAAATAATCACCAGCATTTTTAAGAGTTATGACATTCGCGGCAAATATCCAGAACAGCTTGACGATCTGACTGCGCGTAAAATCGGGTCGTCGATAGCACAATTCCTGAAAGAGGTAAACCCCAAAGCGAAAAACATTGTCGTTGGCAGAGACATGAGGCTCTCTTCTAAGTCGCTTACCAACGCCTTGATCGACGGGATTTGCTCAACGGGTATGAACATTGTAAACATCGGCATTGTTTCAACGGAGATGACCACTTTCGCCGTCGGCCATTACAACTACGATGGCGGGGTCATGGTTACCGCCTCCCACAACTCCGCAGAATACAACGGGTTTAAAATATGCAGGGAACAAGCCATTCCCCTCAGCATGGAAACAGGAATAGGCCGCATTGCAAAACTGACGCAACAATACCATCCTCCCCGCGGCGAGCAACTGGGCAAGGTAATACTGAGCGACGTCTTCAAGGATTACAAAAGACACGTTTTAAGGTTTGTTGACAGCCTCAGGAACATCCGCGTAGTCGTTGACGCTGGAAATGGCATGGCAGGCAGAACGGTTCCCATTGTATGTGAAGGACTTCCTGTCGAAATAATCCCTCTTTATTTCGAGTTGGATGGCTCCTTCCCCAATCATGACGCCAATCCATTAATAAACGAAAATCTGCGCGACTTACAAAACAAGGTGCGCGAAACGAGGGCGCAACTTGGGGTAGCGTTTGATGGCGACGCAGACCGTTGCGTCTTTGTTGATGAAATGGGACGGATCATCGGATGCGATATTATGACCGCCGTCATCGCACGACAGTTTCTGGAAAGAGAACCAGGCGCTACCATCCTATACGACCTCCGGTCTAGCTGGGTGGTCTCTGAAGAAATAAAAGCCGCGGGTGGCGTACCGTATCGGGAACGTGTTGGGCATTCCTATATGAAGGCTGCGCTTCGGGAACAAAAGGCCGTTTTTGGAGGGGAATTATCCGGGCACTATTACTTCCGGGATAACTATTGCTCTGATTCTGGAATGATCGCGTTCCTTACCGTTTTGGGACTGCTAAGCGCTAAACGCATGTCTCTTTCGAACGTTGTCATGCCGCTTAAGCGTTATCATGCGACCGGAGAACTGAATTTTGAAGTAGACGACAAAGACGCTAAGATTGAAGAAATCATCAGAAAATTTTCTACCGGAAAAGTAGACCGTCTTGATGGAGTGACGGTAGAATACCAGGACTGGTGGTTCAACGTAAGAAAGTCCAACACGGAACCCTTGCTGCGTTTAAACCTGGAAGGTAAAACCAACGAACTTATGGAAAAAGGGAAAAAAATGCTCGTAAACATTATCCAGGGAAAGCTGCTCTAATTATTCCTTTCGCACGGCAAATACTATGAAACAATACTCGCGTATATTGATTTTTACCATAATCGCAATGTGCTTCGCTTTTTCTCCGGGCAATCAATGCCAAACGTACTGTGCAGCCACAAAACACGTTGAAGCAAATCCAGACATTATCTTTGACCGCGGACGGCTATCGGTAAAATTGAAAAATGCCCCGTTGGACAAGGTTCTAAAGGATATTATGGCACAGAGCGGCGCAAGGATATGGCTTAGCGATTCTATCGACACCGCAGTTACCATTGAGTTTAAAGACTTGCCCATACGCGATGGTGTTCATAAAATACTGAAAGACAAAAACTATGCCTTTGTCTATTCTCCAAACGAGAAGAAAGAAGGCAGCCTGGCTTTTATTAAACAGAACAAAACTGATGATACCTCCAACAGGGTAAATGATGAATTATTGCAAAGGTCGCGTTTAAAGCCACAACCGCCTCTTAAAAAAGGAAGAGGAAGGGGTGACATGATGCCGTTTGAATTACTTGCAAAAGATGCCCTGGAAGGCGGTGACCCAAGCAAAAGAGAAGATGCCGTTATCGCTTTAGGAGAAAGCAAAGACAAAAGAACGGTGGAAATCCTCTCAAAGGTGCTTGCCGGCGACCCAAGCGAAGACGTCCGGCTCAGTTCCATTGACGCCCTCATAACAACGGGCGAAAAAAATATTGTTGAACCACTTTCCTTTGCGCTTAAAGACTTGAGTTCAGAGGTGCGCCAAAGCGCATTAGAGGCATTGGCCGAGGTCGGTGGAGAAAGTATACAGGAACTTATCAAAGGCGCACTTAATGACGAGGATACTGCAGTAAGAGAGCTTGCGCAGGAATTGCTTGATGACTTTAAGGAGCAAAAGTAACCCGTCTTTTCTACCGATATTTT
>CAYHFB010000542.1:0-2623 GCA_964355695.1 uncultured candidatus Brocadiaceae bacterium | reverse complement strand
GGCGGTTTGATCTTTAGTTCTTCCTGACGAGCCTTTTTTCTCTGCGCCCTCTGCGGTAAACTGTTACAAAAAAACCTTACAAATTTATCGTAATATTCAGATTGCCCGCAATCTCGTAAACGGCTTCCAGCGCGCCCTTATAATTAAAATTATCTATGTGTTTTTCAAGTCTTGATAATAATTCGGCGGTTACTTTTACTGCAAGGCGGGACGTCAGGACGTCCAGAGATTTTTTGGAATAAACCTTATGCTTTTTAAGGGATGAAGCCAATTCGTTCAGGCGATGGGCAGCATCTTCGTGGTTGTATTCCTCAAGCGGGTTTATCGGCTCTTCCGGTTTTTCGATCGTCTGAGAAATGGTCATCAATGCATCCTGGATCACATGGTTAAGCGTCTCAAACGAAACAGGGAATTTCCCGGCTTTTATACTGTTCTCTAATTGTACAGCATGGTCGTATACCAACGACACGCCTAATGAACCGGATACGCCTCTCAAACTATGTAAAACCGTGAGCGTCCCATTAACGTCACACGCCTGAGTCAAGGCGTCAAGCCGCTCGACCACCGAAGAATAATCATCGGAAAACTGGTGCAACAACCGGCACAACAGTTTCTTGTTGCCGCCGACCCGTTGTATCGCCCCCCCAATGTTAAAGCCCGGCATGTTGAGAGGGATGCTATACCCTTTCGATTCAGGTAATACGTCCGGTGCCGTTGCCACAAACTCACGCCTGGCAGGTTTTATCCATTTCAACAGCGCCCCGAAAAGCGCCTCCGGCATTATCGGCTTGGCAACGTGGTCAACCATACCCACGGAGAGGCATTTCTGCTTATCCTCCTCCATGACGGCGGCGGACATGGCGATAATGGGGATATCCTTGCAGCCGGGCGTCGCCAGGATGAGAGCGGTGGTTTGATACCCATCCATGCCGGGCATGTGCAGGTCCATCAAAATCCCGTCGAAGCCTTCGCTTTCTACCATCTTCACGGCCTCATAGCCGTTGTTTGCGATAACAACGCGAAACCCTACTTTGGAAAGTATTTCGAACGCCACCTGCTGGTTTATCTCGTTATCTTCGACAAGCAATAACCTTGCGCCATGGAGCGCTTTTGTGGAATGGCAGAGATTTTCCTGAAGAAGAGGGCCTTGCGTGAACTTGCGAATGCCGGGTTGTTGCAGACGCAATATCGTGTTGTACAGTCTCGACGCCCGTAAGGGCTTGGTCAGCATGGCGTCCAGCTTGACGCCAACCGCTTCCACCTGAAGACGTTCCTCGCTGTAGCCTGTTATCATTATTATCCTGGGCGAGACGGTTAACCGCCCTTGTGAAACGTGTTCTTCTATTTTCTTTGCGACCTCCAGCCCCGTCATGTTCGGCATGTTCCAATCAAGGAGAAGGAGCTGGAAGGGCTTTTCTGCCTTATCGGCAAGTTCCAACTGGCGTAAGCACTCCTCTCCAGACGTACACGACGTAACGTCAAATTTCCAGCCCTCAAGAAAACGCCCCAACACTTCCAGAGCCGATGGACTATCATCTACCACCAATGCCTTCATTGCATGCAGATTTACGAAATCACGCACCAAGCCTTGCGACTTCGAGACGCCAAACCTTGCAGTGAAAACAAATGCGCTCCCCTTGCCCAGCTCACTGGATACGGAAATGTCTCCCCCCATCAAATTGACCAGTTTCTTACTGATCGCTAATCCCAGACCGGTTCCACCGTATTTTCTGCTTATAGACCCGTCCGCCTGCTGGAATGAAGTAAAGAGCTTTTGTGCCTGTTCGCCGGAAAGGCCGATGCCGGAGTCCGTGACCGTAAATCTAAGAACGCACGATTCCGCCGAGCACTCAACCTTCTCCACCTTAAGGTGAATGCGGCCTTTCTCCGTGAATTTAACCGCGTTGCTAATAAGGTTGTTAAGTACCTGTCCCAGCCGGTAAGGGTCTCCGGTGATGACGGAGGGAACGTCTTTGTCCACATTATAGGACAACCTCAACCCTTTTTCTTCCGCCTTTAACACAAACAGTCCCACGGTGTTTTCCAGGGCTTCTTCAAGGATGATATTGATGTTTTCCATTTTAAGACGGTTCGCCTCGATCTTGGAAAAGTCAAGGATGTCGTTGAGGATATTGAGCAGAGACATTGAGGAGGTTAGTATCTTCCGCAGATAATCGGCCTGTTTGAGGTTCAACTCCGTGTCCTGTGCCAGCCGTGCAAACCCGATGATGGCGTTCAGCGGGGTGCGGACTTCATGGCTCATGCTCGACAGGAACTCACTCTTCATCTTTGTTGCGCTTTCCGCCGCCTCTTTCGCCTCTTTCATGTGAATCTCCGCCTGGCGCAGGTAGGTTACGTCATTAACCATCGCCAGCAGGTGCGGCTTTCCGTTAATCATAATAAGGGCAAAATTGCAATCCAGCTCCAGTTCCTTGCCGAACGTGGAAGCTACGGTGGCAGTACAACGGCAGGTCACGCCCGTTTTCAACGTTACCAGCGCTGCGTCCAACATGCCGGAGCGCCGCCACGATTCGAATTCATTGAAATTTTGCAACAATACCTGCTCGTGCGTTCCTCCAGTCATGGCCGCGATGGCTGCGTTCGCCATCAGGCATTGCCCATC
>CAYHFB010000541.1:0-2631 GCA_964355695.1 uncultured candidatus Brocadiaceae bacterium | reverse complement strand
AAAAGCCTGCAAAAGTTAAATACTATATTGCACTTGACCAAATCCCCTCTTGATACTAGAATAATAGACCTTACCATTTTATTATGGAAGACACTCAAACATTCTCATTGGCAAGGAGCGGTGGATGCGAAAAGTTCTCATTATTGAAGATTCAAAGGTAACCAGTATGTACCTTTCGTTGTGCCTCAAAGATGAATATGACATCGTGTCTGCAAATAATGCACGGGAAGGCACCGAGTTGATTGCCGAGCATATCCCTGATTGTATCGTGTCCGACCTGATGATGGATGAAATGGACGGTTTTCAGTTACTTGAATACCTACGGCAGGAAAACATAAAGATACCTACCATCATTATGTCCTCCGATATCCAGGAAGCTGATAGGAATCGATGTGTGGCGCTGGGGGCGTGCGCCGTCCTGGACAAGCCGGTTAGAGGTGAGGCACTGCGTAAGGAAGTTCAAAAGGCGTTGGCTTCAGCGAATAAAAAGGACTAATGCGTGGTGCGCAAAGCCGCAAAAAACAGCATCATCCCCTCCTAACTCTTCTTTTCAATAAACCGCTTTATAAACCAGTCAGACTCTTTCATAATAATGCTGCCCAGGATTGCGCTTAGCAATACGTAAATGCCGGCAAGCGATTTAATAGGATACGGCACCCGTGAATGCATGGCGACCGCCCCTGCCAGGATAATCGAAAACTCTCCCCGCGGAATGAGGCTGAAACCAAGCCGAAGGCTTGCCCGGTCGCTTAAGGCGTGCTTCTTGCCGATAAAATAGCCTCCAAACGCCTTGCTGAAAGAGGTGACGATAAAGATGAATATCCCAATGGGAATTAAATGTGTTACATGTTTGTAGTCGATGGACATTCCGAATGCCACGAAGAAAATTGCCGTGGAGAACTGCTGGAAGGGCTTAACCGTCTCTGAAATCCGGTGCTTCTGCTTGGCTTCCGACAATAAAAGCCCTGCAAGGAATGCCCCGATAGCCTCAGAAAGCCCGATTTTAGCGGCGGCGCCGGCTGAAAGGACGATGATGGAAAGGATCAGGATTACGAACAGGTCGGTGTGGTCGATGTCGATAATTTTATCAATAAATTTCTTCGACGTTTTGGCAAGGATGACGTAGAACAGAAAAAAGGCAGAGGTCTTCACCGTAACAAGGAGAGACCCCTTTATATCAACATGGCCGTAATTAATGAAACCGACTAAGAACGCCAGAAACGTGGCAATAAACATATCCTCAAAAATCAGGATGTTTAGGGTATATTCGGTTTCCGGGTTTGCGGAACGCTTGAGGTCGATGATCGACTTGGCGACAATCGCAGAACTGGTCACATAAACAATACCTGCAAGCAGCAACGAGTGTATCAAGTCATATCCAATCAACCACCCCAGAAGCATGCCAACGGGAAAGTTAAAAAGGAGGTCACACACACCCGCGTAAATTATTTTCTTTTGATTACGGAATAAACCGGCAACGGAAGACTCCAACCCAAACATAAACAACATGAAAATAATGCCGAGGGTGGCAATAAATTCCGTAATTATGGTAAGGGGGAAGAAGTTCTGAAGGATCATGCCAACGACGATAAATACGGCGGTAAGGGATTGGTTGATCCTTGTTGCCGCAAAACCTGCGAAAAACAGGGTAAGGAGGGATATGCCCAGGGAGAGTATGCTTTCGTTGACGATCATTTTTCCAGACGATATTTGATTTCAAAGGTCGTTATGAATTTTTTTATCTGCTCGTTGCTGCCGATGACGATGATGGTGTCCTGCGGTCTGATCATTTCACCGGAATGAGGATTCGGCAGCACCGTTTCACCTCTAATAATGGTCGTAATAGATACACCGGTTAACGTTCTGATGTTCAGGTCTTCAATTTTTTTGTTCGCCAGTGTTGAATCCGGTCCGATCTTGATCCATTCCATCGTGGCATTTTTCATCGTCAGCTTCGATTCCTCCTCCATGACGGGCTGGAAGTACGCCCCGCTTAGGATGGCGCCCATTTGCCTGGCCTCTTCATCATTAAGCATGGTTACCGAGGAAGGTTCTTCGCCATCCTCGACGAACTTAAAGACCTCCCTGTCTCCTGAAGAGTGAATTACGACGACTAATTTGTCACCGGAATCCAGTGTTAAGGTAAATTTCTTGCCTATGCCAGGCAGGTCGCATTCCTTGATTTCCGACATAACAACCCTTTCCTGTATAAATTATGTTCCACGATCTTAAGTTTTACCCAATAAATCTTCTACGTGTGTTACCAAAACGATGCGATATTACGAGTAAGCGCGCCGTTTGTCAACTTATTTTGATATTATGACCCTGTTGATAAAGTCCTTGGAAAACAAAGTGGTATACAACAAGCAACACACAGAAGCCTATGTCGCGCTATATATAGTATAGCATGTTGTAAAAAAGGTAACTACTCAGCAGCAAAATAAATAATACAAAAACCACGGATATACAAAACCACGGAGACACGAAGCACACAGAGAAACACAGAGAATTTCGCCGTGAAACGCCATGATCTCGGTGTCTCTGTGGTGAGTAGTTACTAAAAAAGGAATTCCAAAGCTGTTGTAGGGACACGGTGCCCGTGTCCTTTTACGTGTGAACACAAATACGGTC
>CAYHFB010000540.1:0-2649 GCA_964355695.1 uncultured candidatus Brocadiaceae bacterium | reverse complement strand
CAAACGCGGCATCAGCCTCTATGGCCTTATGATAAGATTCAATGGCTTCAAGTAAAAGCCCTTTACTCTTGTATGCGTCCGCGTCATCATAATACTTTTGTGCTGTATATACCGGCATAGCATTATCTCCAAACGATAGTTAGCTGATCGTAAAGGGCATAAGACAAAAGGTGTAATTCTTCATTGCATCAACCACCCCTTCATTACGGGTATAAATTTTCAACTTAAACCCTGCGGTTGATGCATAGTGAGCTATCGTCTAAAAAAAACAGAGATATCCAGGCCGTATGTATGCAGAAACCTTACTTATACTGGTTTACCCAAATGCATTTCCAAGTACGCATGATATCAAAATAGAATATGATAGTCAAACGAGAGTTGATATAAAGGCTGGCGATTTGGCGACATCCCTTATGGTATTTAGCAAGTTATCACCGCAGTTTTTGTGCTGACACTACGTAACTAAAATTGGTTTGCATTTTTAACGGTATGTTGACTTCTCATTTGATTTCTGTTAGATTAGCTCGGCCTTTATCCTCATGCCCAAAAAATTAGCTGTGACTTTATATCATCAATATTTACATCGAATGTGTCTGCCATGCGTGTTATGTTAATATTACCGCTTCAAACGATATCCCTGGTCATTACTAATTTCCCTTCAGGCTTTGCGTACCTCGCATCTGCATTAAAGAGCGCGGGACATGAAGTCGTAGGGGTAAATCCTAACAATTTGCCCAAAACCATCAACCCTAGGGAAATGATTCAGGATTCACTTCGCAAAAACCAACCTCAATTGATTGGCATTGGAGGTTTATGTGGTGATTACAATTTTCTTAAAGGTATGATTTCTCTGATTAGGGAATTTTCCGATGATATTCCCACGGTGTGTGGTGGAAAGATAATTGACAATGACGCGGAATTTGTTTTCAGCTCGTTACATCCTGATTTCTGTATAATTGGGGAAGGCGAAGAAGTCCTAGTACAACTGGTAAATATGATAGAAAGTGGCCGTGAGGACTTTGAACTCATTCCCAATTTAGGCTATTGGAAGGGTGGTAGTCCAAAATTTACCAAAGAAAATTTCGACTATGGGGATATCAACGCAAGGCACTTTCCAGATTACGCTCCGTTCGGAATAGAAGAACTGCTGGATAAATATTCTCTGGTAAATAACCAAATCTATCGTTATTCGAGACCATACCCAAGGGTAATGATAATCATTACCGCACGGAGTTGCCCATTTAATTGCAGCTTTTGCGTTCATCAACATGGAAGTAAATACCGGGCAAGATCAATAGAAAATATCATTGAAGAAATACGCCTTTTGTATGAAAAATACCGCTTCAACCTCCTGAGTATTCAAGATGAGCTGTTTGCAGGCAATAAAAAAAGGTTTAATGAATTCTGTAATGCGGTTGCCGTTTTAAAAAAAGCACATGGATTAGATTTCGATTGGATGTTCCAAACCCATGCGAGCGCGGGGCTGGGTTATGATGAACTGCTGCTTGCAAAAGAGACGGGGTGCTTTAATTTCTGCTACGGTGTAGAGAGTGGAAGCCCAACCGTGCTTAAGAGTATGAATAAGAAAACGAAGCCGTCTCAGTTTATCGAAGCCATACAGATTGCACACAAAGTAAAAATCGGCTTTTCAGCCAATCTCATTTTTGGAGACGTAGCGGAAACACCGGAAACTTTTATGGAATCACTGGAGTTTTTTCTCCAATATTGTCTGGATACTAACATTGCGGTGGGAATGTTAAGGCCTTTTCCCGGAAGCAAAGTGTTTGACTATTGCATTGAAAAAGGTCTTATCGACAAACTTGGGTACTATGAGAGGGGTTGCACGGATGACGTTAATATGACTTCCATGCCCGGTAATATATGGATGCCATGGTTGAAATATTTCTACGGAAAACTCTTTGGCAAACATTTGAAAACGGTCGAAACGTCACACTGCTATAAAGAGGATTTGTATGGTTTTAATATTTACAAGGTAGGTTGTTTTGTCTGGCAGGTGCGGGCGCCGTGTCCCCATTGCGGGCAAGAATGTTTTTACCGGGAACTGACTGATGAGGGAGAGTATCTGCTTAGAGGATGCACTCATTGCCATAAATTCTTTCGTATTCACGTTCAAAAAGACAAAAACACCGGACAAAGCGCCGAATTTAACGGCCAGAGGGAACTTCCACCAGAGTTACTCAGGCGGATAACATACGACAGGTTCATTTTCCATTTTAGAAAGGCCTATCCTAAATTTCAACCCATTATAAAACAAATTATTATAGAAAATACCGCAAGTCTTTATTCAAGTGGAAAGGGAAATGAAGCTATCTCGTATATGACTTCCGCTCTTGAGGAAATGCCGCCGGACATGGCATGCGAATGTATCTTAATAGAATACTTGGTAAAGATGAATAAGTTGCGTGAAGCGATTGACAGACTGAACAGATATATTGACGTCTTCCCTACTGACGAAACGGCAAAGACGTGCCTTAAGCAATTGACTAATGCAATGCATTAAAATGATACTGGAGGAACCATGCCGGATTCCCATATCCTGTTTTCGCACAGGTTTGCATTATTCCTCCGAGTTAATTCTACACGTTTTGTGACAAAAAATCCTCTACGGCATCTATAAAATAATCTATG
>CAYHFB010000539.1:0-2652 GCA_964355695.1 uncultured candidatus Brocadiaceae bacterium | reverse complement strand
TTGTGAGTCAGAAAACGAACCCCTCCGAAGAAAATGAAGCAGGAACTTCTGACACCGGTGCATTCCCACGCTGGAGCTTGGGAACGAGAGGAATACAAAAGGAACAGTAAGCGATGCCTACTATCTTGCAAATCATGGGGTGGCGGTTATTCTTTTATGCAAATGAAGGCAATGAACCAATTCATGTGCACGGTAAGAGCGGTGATAAGGCCTGTAAGTATTGGATTGACGAAGAAAACTTTGAAATTGAAGAAGCCCATAGCTACTATATGAATAATAAAGATAAAATGACTGTGAAGAAAATTATCTTTCAAAATTTTGATTATATTGTTCAAGAATGGGGAGATTTTCAAAAGAGGATAAAATAATGCGAAAATTTCACACGGTAGAAAACGTCAAATTCACAGAAACGCAACTGTTTCTTAAGATAGATGGGGAACAACATTCGTTCAAGTTGTCTGAGACATCATCAAAATTATACAATGCAACCCAGCAGGAGCGGAACGCTTTTGAGATATGCGCCTCCGGGTATGGTATCCACTGGCCGTTGCTTGATGAAGACTTGTCGATTGACGGGATCATGGGTATTAAACACGAACCAAAACGGATTAAACGTATAGGAATCTCAAAGTAGGTATGTCCCTACCATGTTGTGCGTCCTTTTCTGTCCCCCCTTTGGGGCTGGATCAGTTGTTGCTTTACCAGGGGCTTCACCCCTGGCTATAGAGCTAGCGCATAAATTGGATAAACCCTTATAAATCAAGGCAATAAGCAGGGAATTGGGGCTGCTAAATTTGTAAAAACCGTATAACTGTATGACAAACACAGGAGTGAAATTCCCGTATTTTCAGGAAAAGACCCAAATAAATGCGAGGAATAGAGATTGATTTTACAAAATAATTTCTGACAATTCGGTCTCTTACCCGCATATTTCAAGGTATCTGTTAGTTTGTGCGCAGGCTCTATATACTTTCAGCCCTTCGGGCCTGTTGTAGGGGCGATCCTTTAGGGTTGAAACCCATGGTACCTATTCAGAGAGCGGCAAGGCTAAAGCCTTGCCCTACAGTATTACGCTGTAAAAACTTCTTTATTTTAATGTCCCGTAGGGACAAAATATCGGTAGAAATAACAAGCGCACACAGACATAAAATGCCGTAGGCATGACATATTTAAAACCCAATTGCTTTTCCACCAATATGTCGTTCCTGACGGAACTTTGCAACGGATTAGTACCTTACGGATTCAAAACGGTAATAAAAAACAAGTTGTTTTGTTGTCATACCCGGAAATCCCTCTGTAGAAACGGCGAGTAAGGCATTTTATAACGTACGGTTTTTCTATTGGGTTGTGGGCAGAGCCCACTTTGGTTATAACAAAACGAATAAAGAGGTGGTGGATAAATGTTTGCTTTAGATAAAAAGAAGATTCTAAACAGTTTGCGTAGTTTGCCAGAGAAGACTACGGTAGAAGACGCCATGGAAAGATTGTATTTGCTTACAAAAATAGAAAAAGGCATTAAACAGGCAGATGAGGGTAAATGTATTTCTCATGAGGATGCAAAGGAGAAATTGTACCAGAATTAAAACACAAAGAAACAAGACAAAAGAAGTAATTCTTGATAATTACAGAATAATTTAAAACGCAGTAATGATGGGTTCGCTTCACCTAACCCATCCTACATTACTCTCGTAAGAAGGAGGAGATTCTATGTCAACAAAGACTATTAAAGAAAAAGTGCATTCCTATATTACAAAAGACATGAAGATATGTGGTGGTGAACCAATTATAAAAGGAACAAGGATATCGGTCAGATTAATAGCGGAATATGAAAATGCAGGAAAAAATGCCGACGAGATTGTGGCTCTCTATCCACATATAACCCATGCCCAGGTACATGACGCCCTTTCCTATTATTACGATAATAAAGATGAGATTGACCTCTTTATACTAGAAAACCGTGAGGAATATATGAGAAAAAAGTATAAAGGCTCGCCATGGCTGAAATAAAGCTCTATTTTAGATGAGGATGTTTCTCCTACAGTAGCGGTGGTTCTCAGGAGTAGAGGATACGATGTCGTTAGTACTCACGAAGTCGGGATGAGGGGCAGGTCGGACGATGAACAGTTATGTTACGCTATTAAAAACGAAAGAACCTTTTTAACGTTTAACGCAAGACATTTTGTGCCATTAACAGAAGCGTTGTATGAAGAACGACGTGAACATTTTGGGATTATAATCTCTAAACAGGTGAGTTTGTCAGAAATAGTAAGATTCGCGGTAAAAATGTTGAATGTCTGTAAGGTTTCCGATCTAAAAAATTCTTTACTATGGCTGCAAAGTTTTAAGTAGTACCTGTTGCCTCGGTGGGTTCCGGTTTGCAACCTGAACCCTGGAGTTTGTTTTGGATGAAGGTGTTCTATTCAATCAATGGTGAAATCAACCATATAAAACGTGGGGTTCTCGTTACAAACTTGAACCCGAAAAAGCCGCAGAACGTGTAGAGAAAAAGGATGTGTTAGCTTTTTTTCTTGTTCCCAGGCAGTGGAGCTTGGGAACGAGAGGGAATATCCATCCGCTAACTTAACACCCACGGGGGAATCCCCATAGGTGTTAAGTTAAGAAACCTATGATTACCAGCAAACCCTTGTTTTT
>CAYHFB010000538.1:0-2657 GCA_964355695.1 uncultured candidatus Brocadiaceae bacterium | reverse complement strand
TTAAAAACGACGTCCTTTTCCTTATCATACATAACCAAATGATGGCTCCGTTCAAGCCACATCAAGCGTTTATCGGTAGAGCCAATACACCGGGTCACGTATTTGGCGCTACCCGGCGTCGCAATACGGTCACATTTGGAATGAATAACCAGCGCAGGTGCTTTGATATCTTTTAGGCCGGGTTTAATTGCCTTTGTTATTTGTTTGATTTCGTGAAGCGTCTTAAACGAGTAGCAAGTGTCTATCGGCTGGCGTAGATAACCGGTGTAACTTTTGGATTTCATGTAACACGTTCTTGGCCGTGTCTTCACCTTCTCTATAAATATCCTGCCAATACTGATCAGGCTATTTATAGGCAGATATCTTCGGATGAGGTAAACCGGTGTGCCCATAACGATAACGCCTCCCACCGGCTGTTTTATGGCCAATTGCAAGGCAAGCAAGGCGCCTAATGAAAATCCGATAACAACGACCTTTCCGTGCCTGCTTTTCAACTGAAAATATTCCGACGATACTTTTTCCGCCCAATCGTGGAGAGAGCTGCACGCAATGTCGCTGGTATCCCCGCAATGTCCCGGCAAAAGGATACCCCTGGCAGTAAAGCCCCACGAACTCAGGTGCTCCGCAAGCTCCCGCATTTGAATGGGACCGCAACCGAGTCCATGGATGAGCAGGCACGCAGAAGCGCCGTCGCCAAGGGTAAACTCCTCCCGGTATTTGGATAAATCATTAAGCACAGGGTTGCGTAACATCGTGGTGGGATGCATTCCCCCTTTTTTGTAAGACGACCGCACTCATTGCCACCCCATCAAAGGGCAAAACAAACGCAGCCCAAGCCAGATAATAATAAAACCGCACACATCAAACAAAAACCCCGCCCGTACCATCCTGGGAATGGAGATCAGCCCGCTGCCGTAAACAATGGCGTTGGGAGGCGTGGACACCGGCAGCATAAATCCGAAACTGGCGCCCAGGCACGCCCCAAGCGCAGGGGGAAGCGGGTTAACACCCGCCGACCCGGCAAGGGTAATAACTACCGGGATAATCATGTTTGCCGATGCAACGTTTGAAGTCATCTCGCTCAGCACAATCGCCATGCCAATTGATAGCGCTGTCAATCCCCACAGAGATTGCGCCCCCAGCATAAGGGCGGCGTTTTTCCCGATGGCCTCTGCTACCCCCGTAGAAAACATCAGCCCGCCGAGACTCATCCCACCCCCCATCAGAATAATCGTCCCCCAGTCAATCTGCATGGCTTCATGCCAGGTGATGGTAAACCGGCCTTGTTTACGGTCTACCGGTAATAGGAAAAGAATGCCTACCGCAATAAGCGCAACCATCCCCTCGGGAAGGTTTTTATCGGCGAAGATAACGCACGGATGCGCCTTCCCAAAGGCAATCGAGAGTAACCCCGGCGCAATCCACAGCAAGACGGCTGCTCCGAAGGCGATAAGCGTATTGATCTGTCCTCTGGTCCACCTGCCAAGTGACCTGCGCTCTGCCTCAAGGTATTGGGCTATTTGTGTGGCGTCCAGCCCCTTTTGATCTTTTTCACTATGCAACAGAGAGAAGAGTGTAAAAAGCACGCCGTACATGGCTATGCACAAGGGAACGCCCAGCGACATCCATTGGAAGAAATTAATGTCCACACCAATCAGTCTGTTAATCAACCCAATACCGATGAGATTCGGCGGGGTGCCGATAGGGGTGCTTATACCGCCCACCGAGGCGGCGAATGCGGTCATCAGCATCAATCCTGCTGCGAAAGGGGTCTCCAACAACTCCCTGGATAACCCGGATTGCCCATCTCCCGGCCTGTTCATCCCCTGGATGGCGCGGAGTATCCCCAGAGCAATCGGCATCATCATAGCGGTGGCCGCCGAGTTGGATATCCACATCGAAACAACGGCCGTTACCAGGCCAAAAGCGCCCAGAATCCGGGCGCGGCTCCCGCCAACACCGCGTAGCGAAAGAATGGAAATCGCAAAACGGCGGTCAAGATGATGCAGCATCATTGCGCGCGCAATAATAAATCCGCCGATGAATAGGAATATAATAGGGTCTGCAAAGGGTGCAAACACCACCCTGGCGTCTGCGACGCCCAGAAGGATACAGAGGCATGCGCCCAGCATCGCCGTCACCGGAAGCGGAATGGCCTCTGTCATCCACAGCACTAATACCGCGGTCAATATTGCGCTTAAACAATTGCCGCCGCATGACAGCTTGCCATGGGTTAGCCAAAAAACCACGCCAAAGGCTGTTGGCGCTAAATACAGGCCGATCCTCCTGCGCAAACGGTCAAACCGCTCTTCCGCCTTCATTACCGTCTCAGCCCCCGGCTGTTTGTTTTTTGGAAATACATGGGTGTCGTCCATTACATTACCTATTGATATGTCAGAGTGTTTTGCATGAAGAATGGCGTGGAAGTTACAGGAGATGCGGCAGGCCACGGTACCCCGCTTATGAGGAACATGTTGGATGCTATAAACAAACAAGGGTTTAACGATGATTATACTTCGAACGGGCATAGATTGAACTATTGAAAGTGCTGCAAATAGCAGAAAACCATTGAATATGGCTTAACTCGGGCATTTTCAAATGCTTAGTACCTTACCGATTCAAAACTGCAATAAAAAAGAAGTTATTTTGTAACTACT
>CAYHFB010000537.1:0-2660 GCA_964355695.1 uncultured candidatus Brocadiaceae bacterium | reverse complement strand
GGATGGGTATCTTTGTGTTCTTGACGATTTGCCCGACGATGGAAAGGTTTTTCGGCTTGCCTTCAAACGCCCCGTCGAGGTCTACTACGTGGATATACTTTGCCCCTTGCGCCTGCCACGATTTTGCCACGTCAACGGGATTGTTGGAAAAGATGGTTTCAGCATCCTTTTGCCCCTGTGTTAAACGCACACATTTGCCGTCCTTTAGATCGATTGCGGGTATAATAAGCATTGAGATTTACAAGTCTCCAAAATTTTTAAGAATGGTAAGTCCCCATTGTTGGCTTTTTTCGGGGTGAAATTGCGTTGCGAATATGTTTTTATACCACACCATTGAGGTAAAACGGACGCCATAGTCCGTTTCCGTCGCAATAACGGCGGCATCACGGGGACAGACGTAATAGGAGTGAACAAAATACATGTAAGCATTCTGTGGCACATTTTTCAGGATGGGAACAGGTTCATGCCTGGCGCTAATCTGATTCCAACCGATATGAGGGATTTTCAATTTACCCTTCGCATTATCTTCAGGAAAGTCAAACCGTACCACCTTGCCCGGTATGATATCCAGCCCGTCATGTTCTCCGTCTTCGTAGCCCTTTGAAAACAGCAATTGCAAGCCGAGGCATATTCCAAGGAATGGCTTGCCGGAGCGGATGCAGTCCTTTATAGGTGCAATGAGGTTGCGCTGCCGGAGGCCTTCCATGGCGTCCTGAAACGCGCCTACGCCGGGTAGTACCACCTTTTCAGCGCTTTTGAGGTCTTTGGGGTTGTCCGTCACCTTGACGTCAAAACCAAAACGCTCAAATCCCTTCTCTACGCTGCGAAGGTTACCCATTCCATAATCTACGATGGCTATCATAATGACATTACCCGCCGCTTCCCTTTGGTATGATCACAAATTCCACGCGGCGGTTTTTGGCCTTGTTGGCTGTGGAAGCATTATCGGCTATAGGTTGGTATTGTCCAAAACCGGCGATGTATACCCGCGTTGGAGGAATACCGCAATCGTCTACGAAGAAATGAAGCACGGCTGCTGCCCTTGCTGTGGAGAGTTCCCAGTTTGATTTATACTTTTCTTTCTGTTTGCTGATGGGGTCGTTGTCTGTGTGTCCTTCAATTCTAACCAGTTCATTTGGCGTTTCCGTTATAATAATGGAGGCAATTTTTTTCAGGATTGTCTTACACTGTGATCTCAATATGGTTTGGCCGGAATCAAATAATATAGCCCCCGGTAGTGATACGGCAACAACGCCTTCCTTTATCTTTACGGTGGCGCCCGTGCCTTTCAGCTTCTCTTCAAGCTCTCGCCTCGAATTTTCGAGGCGGTTCAACTCGTCCTTATACTGGTCTGCCGTCGATAACAGTTCCGCATTTTCTTCCTGTAAGGTTGATACGTTTGCACTGAGCTGTTGATTTTCAACCCGTAAATGTTTCACTTCGGAACAACCGGCGCCCACCGCCAAAATCCCTGCGAACCCAAATAAACATAAGCCTCGCGCCAAACAATGTTTTTCCTGCATACGTTTTTTCCCTCCTTTTGCCGTAAAGAGACGATAAGTTTTTGAATTATGTTAAGGTGTTTGATTGAGAGATATTTTTACGGTGCGTCCCATTTGTTTGTATTGGTATTGTGTCCTCAATGCTAATGAAATCCTGTAAACAAGACGGTAAATAATTGAATGTACCGGTTGATAAGTTCTATAAAATAATCTTGCTTCATGATACAGACTATCGCTGCCAGCGACAAAAAGGGGCCGTACGGAATTATACGGCTTTTCTTCACCAGTAACGTTGGAACCGCCATGAAAATCCCGAAGAATGGCGCTACGAAAAAGACGGTTATTGCCAGTTTCCATCCGACAAATCCACCGATTAGGCCCATGAGCTTTACGTCACCAAAGCCCATGGCCTCTTTTTTGAACAACCATCTTCCGAAAATGCTACAGGCATAAACCAACCCGCCGCCGGTGAGTATCCCCAAAACGGAAGCGGCCAATGCGTCCACCCGGCTCATGCCGAATAACGAAAAACTCCTTAAGGTTTCCGGCGCATGGTGCAATTCCGGGCAAAGCACACTTAGCGCAAGCGCAAGCGGCATGCCAGGCATGGTAATTTCATTAGGGATTATTAATAGTTCCAGATCAACAAACGTTGCTACAATCAGGGCGCAAGCAAGTAAGTAATAGATTAGAAACACACCGAGCGGTTCACCCCTGCCTTGCGCAAACACGTAAAACAGGTGCGCACAGAGATAGCCAGCCAATAACTCCACCAGCGGGTAACGTATCGATATCTTTGCGCGGCACGCCCTGCAACGCCCCCTTAGCACTAAATAGCTTACTACCGGTATATTATCATACCATGCAAGGCCTGTATTACAACAAGGACAAAACGAACGGGGCGATGCCAAAAACTGCCCTTTGGGAATCCGATAGATACAAACGTTCAGGAAACTTCCAATAGCGAGACCGAATGCAAAAACTATGTACCACACACCTAAAATAGTCACATTTTTACCTGTTTAAACGTAAGCTTGGGGGAGAAACCGTAAATACCCATTTCTTGTCTTTGCAAACAACATCCCCCTCTTGGGAGGAACTGTGGGGTGGGTTCCCCTTGTCTACGCAATCTTAAGCCCTTTGCATGTCCCCACAAGC
>CAYHFB010000536.1:0-2663 GCA_964355695.1 uncultured candidatus Brocadiaceae bacterium | reverse complement strand
CGTCCGGCTTTCTTTAGTTTGTTGGGCTTTGTTGTAAAACGGGAAATGGTACTAGACTACGAACGGGCATGATTTGAACTTATGAAAGCGTCGCAAAATGCCAGAAAACCCTTGCCTGTGGCAGGCGTTTTGTCTTTTGGAACGTTCAGGTTATGCCCGTTGGCAGTATATCGCCCCATTCTGGGGATAATGGTTGTTGAGGAGAGAAACAATGTCTAAACAAGGGGATCAGATTGACCAGCAACAGCATAAGTGGCGATTTTTTCGTTCCGGGGGTTTTGACCAGGTGCGTATTGAAACCGCAGGGGATTTTCGAAATTTACACAGTCTCGACCAGAAGCTGTGGGCGGCGCTAAGCTGTCCGGTGCGGGGCCTTGAATTTAATTCGCGGACACTTGAACTGCTCGACACCGACGGCGATAAGAAAATTCGGGTTAACGAGATGCTTTCCGCTATTAAATGGGCTTGTTCCGTATTAAAAAATCCGGAGGATTTAGCCAAGGGGGGCAACTCCCTGCCGCTGAGCGCAATCAGAGACGACGTCCCTGAAGGCCGCCAGTTAATTTCTTCCATGCGCGAGATTTTGAGCAATCTGGGAAAGGCGGACGCCCAGGCCATTACACCCGAAGAAACCTCAGACACGACAAAGATATTTGCGAAAACACGCTTCAACGGCGATGGCATAATCCCCGCGATTGCGACGGATAACGCTAGTTTAAAGCAGGCGATAGGAGACATAATCTCATTGCTGGGAGCAGACAAAGACCTCAGCGGCGAACCGGGCGTCACGCTTGAAAAGGTCAATAAATTCTTTGAAGAGGCACAGGCATTCTCTGACTGGTGGGGCGCCGGTGAGGCAAAGGCAAAGCTGGTTTTCCCCTTTGGGGATAAGACAGTCCAGGTGTTTGCCATTTACCAGGCTATGTATCCCAAAATCAACGACTACTTCATGCGCTGCCGTCTTGTGGCATTTGATTCCAGCGCAATAGAGCCACTCAACCCGTCTAAAGACGAGTATAAGGCGCTCGCGCAGAAAGTTTTGTCACTAAAGGCCGAGGCGGTTGCTTCCTTACCGTTGGCGAAGATAGAAGCAGGGCTTCCGTTGCCGCTAACCGTAGGGGTCAATCCGGCGTGGATTGACGTGGTGGAAAAATTCCGTTCAGAAATTGTACAACCGCTCTTAGGGAAAAAAACCGTTTTAACAGCAGACGAATGGGATACTGTTCGCGCCAAATTAGTTGCTTATGAGTTGTGGCTGGCCGACAGGAAAGGCGCCTTAGTTGAAAAGCTGGGAATCAAATACGTTCGGGAATTACTGGCAAACGGCGTTAAAGAAGCGCTTTCCGATCTCATTGCCAGGGATAAATCACTTGAACCCGAGATAAAGTCCTTCGCTGCGGTAGAAAGGCTTGCGCACTATTATCGGGATATGAGTGCCCTAATCAATAATTTCGTTTCCTTCCGTGATTTTTACACGGGGAAGAAAAAGGCTGTTTTTCAGATAGGAACGCTGTACCTTGACCAGAGAAGCTGTAATCTCTGCCTTAAAGTTGACGACGTAGTAAAGCACAGCAGCCTCGCTCATTTAAGCCGAATACACCTGGTTTACTGCGAATGCACGCGGAAGGGAACTGCGGAAAAGATGTTCATTGTTGCGGCCTTAACCAGCGGCGACTCAGACAACCTTATGGTAGGACGTAACGCCGTTTTTTACGATAGAAAGGGGGGGGATTGGGATGCAACGGTTGTTAAGCTTGTTGAGCACCCCATCAGCATCAAACAGGCATTCTGGTCGCCGTACAAAAGAATTGCGCGCATGATATCGGAACAAATCGAGAAATTCGCCTCCGCACGGGACAAGGCAACGATAGACCAGGCGTCGGTCAGCGTTTCCGGCGCGGCCAAGACCGCTGAAACGGGGAAACCGTCTACAGCTCAACCCTTTGACGTCGCCAGGTTTGCCGGTATATTTGCCGCAATAGGCTTGGCTATTGGCGCCATCGGCACGGCAATCGCCTCAGTGGTAACCGGATTTTTGCGGTTGGCGTGGTGGCAAATGCCGATGTCGTTTGTGGGTATCATGTTCGCCATATCAGGCCCGTCCATGGTATTGGCGTGGCTTAAACTAAGGGAGCGCAACCTCGCGCCGATCCTCGACGCCTGCGGCTGGGCCGTGAACACCCGAGCCAGGATGAACATACCCTTCGGCACTGCCCTTACCGGCGTCGCCTCATTGCCACCGGGCGCAGAACGCTCTCTCTTCGACCCCTTTGCCGAAAGAAAACGTCCCTGGAAGTTGTATACCACCCTTTTTGCTATTACGATACTGATTTTCGTTCTCTTGTACGAGGGGTATATAACACAGTGGGCACATCAAATACATTCACAAATAATAAGCTGGGAATCCAACAGGGAAAACAAAGCGGGATCTGTGCCTAAAAAGCCTTAGCAACACCACGCTAAAAGGGGAGCAGTATGACAGCTCAGGGCTGTTCCCACAGGCCTATGCACGTCTTTAAAGAGCGTGAACGAAACGTGCAGAATGCCACGTTGCGGGCCGTCAGGGCTAAGCCCAGATTTGCGTGTGTCTGGCACCCCAGCCTGAAGGCCACAGGTTTATACACAAGTCTCAAAAAGCCTATAAAACGGTGGGATAGCAATCA
>CAYHFB010000535.1:0-2668 GCA_964355695.1 uncultured candidatus Brocadiaceae bacterium | reverse complement strand
CCGTTTATGACTTATCAGGAAATAGAGAATAAAGTAGTTTCCCTATTAGAGAAAAATAATGTAAAAACGATTGGAATCTTCGGCTCCTATGCCAGGGGTGTTCAGAGGCCGAACAGCGATCTGGATATCCTGGTAAATTTCAAGGATCGAAAGAGCCTGCTTACCTTAGTGAGAATAGAGCGGGAACTGTCCGAGACCATTGGTGTGAAGGTTGACCTTCTCACGGAACAGTCCGTAAGCCCCTATCTGATTGACAGGATAAAATCGGAAATGAAGGTAATACATCCATGATAAGGGATGGCACCGTATTTTTGCGTCGATATCGCCGGTGTATGGGCTACAGCGGAACAGGATATCCCGGCCTTGAAAAATTATCTGATTAAACTTTTGTAAAACTATTTTTTCCCATCGACATGAGGCGCTGCCTCGCTAAATGATAACCAACCACTTTCTATGGGGGGACAATGATAATGACCGATACAACCGCCATCATCCAATTTATCCGCAGCAAAAAATATAGCCCTATGTCTGCCGCCGAACTGGCGGAACACTTTGAAATCAGCGATGCGGATTATAAGCAATTCTGCGATATCCTCCACGGTATGGAGTTTTCCGGCGACATTGTCATGGTCAAGCAAAAGCAGTACGCCGATCCGAAGAAGGTACACCTGCGGGTGGGTACTCTCGACTGCAATTCGCGGGGGTTCGGCTTCGTGGTTCCGGTGAAGAGGGAAAGCGACGACGAAGAGGACGTTTACGTGCCCGGAGAAGACATGGGTTCCGCCATGCATGGCGACCTTGTGGTCGTTCGCCTCCCCGCAGCAACTGAAATCCCACGGAAACGCCGCGAAAAGCCAAGAAGAACCGTCGGCCAGATTGTAAACGTCCTGAGACGTGAGAACGAGTGCGTCGTCGGCACCTTTAAAAAGTCAAAACGGATGATGTATGTCGTCCCGGACAACCCCCGTCTATACAAGGATATCTACATCGCGGAAGAGGTGTCCAAAGATGCAAAGCCGGGCGAAAAGGTCTTGGCGCGCATAACAGAGTGGCCGACCAGGCACCTCAGCCCGGAGGGCGTGATTACGGAAATCCTGGGCGAAGAGGGTGACCCCAAGGTAGACCTCCACTCGATTATCCACCAATTCAAGCTGCCGAATTCCTTCACCAAAAAGACCCTTGACGAGGCCAAAGCGCTTGCCAAAAATGTTTCCACCCCTGAAATTGAAAACAGGCTGGATTTACGGCAAAAGCTGATTATTACTATCGACCCGGAAGACGCCAAGGATTTTGACGACGCCGTATCACTCGAAAAAGACAAGCAAGGGAACTGGCTCCTTGGCGTGCACATCGCCGACGTGACGCATTATGTAAGGCCGGATACCTTCGTTGACAACGAAGCCCGCCATCGCGGCACCAGCGTTTACTTGCCGGGCAAGGTCATTCCCATGCTGCCCGAAGCGCTGTCCAACAACATCTGCAGCCTGAAGGAAGGGGAGGACCGGCTTACCAAGAGTGTTTTTATGACGCTCGACAGCGGCGGAAACATTATCAAATCGGAGATTAAACACTCGGTCATCAACGTTACCAAGCGCCTTACCTACGAGCAGGCGTCCGCCATACTCACGGGCAACGTAGCCACGCAACCCCCCGCAGACGGGGAACAGCCGGACGCAGGGAAATCCGCCATCACCTTCTCTGACGAAGTTGTAGCAATCCTACAAAGCCTGGCGCGACTGACCGAAAAACTCTTCAAAAACCGATTGGAACGCGGCGCGCTGGAACTGGACATACCCGAGGTCTCCCTGAAACTTGATAAACAGGGAAACGTCGAAAACATTGTAAAGGTGGAAAGGGACGTTTCCCATAAATTAATAGAAGAATGTATGCTTATGGCTAACGAAGCAGTGGCGACGTTTATGTTTGAAAAGGAGATGCCGCTGCTCTCCAGGGCGCACCCGGAACCGGAAGAAGAGGATATGTGGGACTTCGCCACCTTCATTCAAGGTCTGGAGCAAAAAAAGATTGACCCCCTTAACAACAAACACCTTCAAAAATTGCTGGAAAAAGTACGGGGCAAACCCGAGGCGTACACCATCAACCTGGTGTTGCTCAAATCCATGAAACAGGCGGTTTACATGGCCGGGGAAGGAAGGCATTTCGCCCTTGCCATGGAACACTACTCACATTTCACTTCCCCCATCCGCCGTTACCCGGACTTGATCGTACACCGGATTTTAGACCAATACTTTTCGGGCGAACTGGCGTCCCACCACATCCGAAAAAGATGGGATGATTGCATGCCGGAATGGGCAAGCCACTGCTCCATGACGGAACGGCGCTCGGACGACGCGGAAAGGGAGATTACTAAATTAAAGGTACTGCGCTTTTTCGAAGGGGAGTTGGGAAGCGTTTTTGACGGTGTTATTACCGGCATACAGGAATACGGCTTCTTTGTGCAGATCAGCAAGTATCTCCTCGAAGGACTGGTACACATCCGCAACCTGACAGACGACATCTACCGCATCGACAAGAAAAACATGGCGCTGGTAGGCACCCGGAACAAAAAAATGTACCGCATCGGCGGCGTCGTGAAAGTAAAGGTCTGCAAGATCGATCTTTTAAAACGCGAAGTAGACTTCGTCCCCTGCAAAGACGAGTAGCGCAG
>CAYHFB010000534.1:0-2674 GCA_964355695.1 uncultured candidatus Brocadiaceae bacterium | reverse complement strand
AACAAGATACAGTCACTGATAAAGAAAGCCTACGGTTATCGCAACAAAGACCGTTGTAAAAACGATATACTCTTCCACTGCGCCGGGTTAAACCTGTATCCAGAAATAAGCCAATGAAAAAAACACCCTAATTCCGGTAGAACCGGCAAACGGTATGCACAAACTCCTTGACCGTGGAATGACTTTTATGATACGATGCTACCAATGTTCATTTGTGAACCAAACAAACCCGTTAACACAAAAAATCCGGTAAATGTGAATGAATTTAACTGAAACCCAGGTATTAAGAGACATTTCCAAAAACCCTTGCATATCACAGCGGGAAATAGCATCAAGGAACAGTGTCAGCCTTGGCAAGGTGAATTATGTAATACGATCACTGGTGGATAAGGGCCACGTAAAAGTGGGAAACTTCAGGAAGTCGGAGAACAAGAAGGGTTATAGGTATCTGCTAACCCCGAATGGCGTGGCGGCGAAGGCAAGATTAACGATAGAATATCTCCAGAGTAAAGATGGAAGAATACGAGAAGCTCCAAAGGGAACTGGATGAACTAAAACAAGAACTCAGCAAACCAGGCGAGTCCAGTTAGTCCCTAATCTGTGCCAAACAGGGTAATCAATGGTGGTGAATGTTTAAATTATAGAATGGATAAAACTGAAATGACAACACGTATCCGCACAAATTCATACGAGCCTGCTTGAAATGAGAATTGCCTTATTTGAAAAGACAATCATTAAATCATCTGTAGAGAAGCATTTTGGCGTGAATGCCAATGTTTATCTCTTCGGCTCCAGAGCGGATGATGGCAGAAAAGGCGGAGATATAGATTTATACATAACGACTGATATACCGACATCTGAGATAATTCGAAAAAAAATCGCTCTTTTGGTGGACATGGAGAAGGGTCTCGGCGAACAAAAAATAGATGTTGTCATTAACAATCACACAAAGCAAAAACCCATTTATGAAATAGCGGAAAAGGAAGGAGTGCGATTGTGAACGACTATAGGACATTGAAATTGCTAGAGGCGTTTTGCCGAAGGTGCAAGGCATAGCAAGAGGATGTTTAGCGCATACCATAAGGTTTTGCTTTTTTTCCCACTAGACGTAAATAAATATCGCATTTTGAGTGATGAAGAAATAGAACATATAGATCAGATGGTATACCGGTTTTCAAAACTGCAGGATTCGATGGGGGAGAGGCTATTTAAATCGGTGCTGATGTTTCTGGAAGAGGATATCAAAGAATAAACCGTTTTTGGATATTTTGAGCAGACTCGAACAGCTTTCGATATTACCGAGCAGGGACGAGTGGATAAGACTGAGAAAATTAAGAAATGAACTATCTCACGAATACAGCAACGAAGACGAGGAAAATGTTGCAGTTTTAAATGCGCTGTTTGATGAAATAAAATCCTTAAACGGCATTTTCCTTGAGATAAAAAGCTATTTTGATTTGCGCCTGAGCGCAAGGATAGATGAAAAGCTGATCTTGCAATTTGATTTGGCATGAGAGGTTGATTGTTCAGAATGTAGGGACACGGTGCCCGTGTCCTTGAGCGTCTTGCAATTTGATTTGGCATGAGAGGTTGATTGTTCCCCCCAGTAGAAAGGCTATTTAGGGAGCGAGGTATAGAAGTTGATAAAGTATATCAAAGGGTAAAGACACACAGGGTTGGAAACTCCGCTGAAGACTCTTCGGCTTTCAACACGCCTCCCGCTTCGTTTACCGCACTATTCATCACTTGTAATAATAATTTTGTATCTCCTGCCCATAGGTGCTTCTCATTCTCCCACACCCATTCCAATTCCCTTATGTGGTGGGCATTGCAGATTGCATGGAGACAGGCATATTTATAATATGCCTTCAAATGGTCGTGACAGAGAACACCACCAAATAGCGGTAATATCCCGATATAATCCATCGCCTCCTTCCCGCGGCTCTTATGCTGAAAATAGTACGTCCATGAGCCATTAGATATACTATGCAACCAATAGCCTTTTCCATTTAAGTTAACACCCGTTTCATCTGCGTATGCCAAGTCTGAACCGATAAGCGCGTTCTTGACTACCACCTCAAAGGGTTCCAACAAGCCATACGCTTCTCGATTAAAATGGTAAAGGGAACCTTCGCTCACCGGTATCCCGAGTTGATCATTGAAATACCCTTGTATTCTCTTGTAGGGAATCAATTGATATTGCGACAAATATACAGCGTAAGCCCATCAAGCGTGTACCGGGTGTTGGTGAACGCCGGTGTAATGAGGGAATGGAATAGGAAGCCATCCAAAAAGGGAACGGGGTTTGTGCAGCCTTTAAAGCCGCATGAACACTGGCATATAGACGTGTCGTACCTGAATATTAGCGGCACGTTTTATTATCTCTGTGCCGTTTTAGACGGATATAGCAGGCAAATAGTCCATTGGGAAATTCGGGAGTCCATGAAAGAAACGGAGGTGGAAATTATCCTGGAAAGGGCTAAAGAGAAATATCCAAATGCAAAACCAAGGATCATTTCTGACAATGGCCCACAGTTCATGGCAAAGGATTTCAAAGAGTATGTTCGGATAAGTGGAATGACTCATGTAAAAACGTCGCCTTTCTATCCTCAAGGTAAAGGGAAAATAGAACGGTTTCACAAGACAATAAAGCAGGAAAGTATTCGCCCCTATT
>CAYHFB010000533.1:0-2692 GCA_964355695.1 uncultured candidatus Brocadiaceae bacterium | reverse complement strand
AGGAATTTCAATGTAGGGACACGGTGCCCGTGTCCTTTTACGCGTGAACACCAATAAGTCGCCGAAGGCCTAATTTAATGTATAGGAATTTCAATGTAGGGACACGGCGCCCGTGTCCTTGAGTGTGAATACAAATCAGTTGTCGTTGGCCTAATTTAACAAAAAATATCCTGTCAAAAATTAAGTTCGCACCTATGTCCCTGCCCCCCCCTTGCGAAGTGGGGAAGGAGAGGGGGGGCTTTGGTTGCGACCATGCCGCGCCTGGGAAGTTATTGTGGTCTGTTGAAAGTGATACCGCTGACCCGCATTTTACCTTCATCATTTATGAATACGATACTTGCCTGCAGCATCGTACTGCTTCCATCAGCCTGCTTTGCATTCAAAATTGACTGAAAGCCACCTTTTTCATATAAATCCCGGAATGTTGTTCTTTCCACTTCAGTGAGTGGGAAAAAGTTTGTAAACTCCTGGCCCTTGACGGCGCTCATCTCCTTTTGTTTAAGAGTATCTAAGCCCTTGCCATTCATATAAACTATTTTGCCGTTCTTATCAACAACACACATGCCCGTCTTGCAACTCTCTACAAAATTTGCAATAGCCTCCAACTGTTGTTTCCATGAACTGATTTTGTCCACCTGGCTCTTGGTGTCGGCAAGCATCTTTTTCATTCTCATCTCGGTATTATACATAGCAACCAAATGAGCGACGGTATTAGTAAGCTCCTCATCATCCCAGGGTTTATTGATGTATTTGTTTACAGCGCCGTTATTGATGGCGTCTACCGCTGCATTAACGTCGGCATATCCGGTAAGGAGTATTTTCTTTATGTGAGGCTTGACTTTGTTTATCTGCGCCAGTAACTCCGAGCCGGTCATTTCAGGCATTCTTTGGTCTGAAATAATAACCACGACCTCTTCTTCGTTGATTATTTTCAACGCATCCGCTCCGCGAGTGGCGGTTTTTACGTTATAAATATCCGTCAAGGTATCATACAGCGCGTCCACTATGTCCTTTTCATCATCCACGCATAAGATTGTCACTTTTCCCTGAGTTGCCATTATCGGTTACCCTCTCTTTCTTAGACTAAAATAACGGTTTATTCCATTGCTTCAGTTATCACTATTTAATTTGTTTAATCGCAATAGGTTATCAAAACCAGCGTTGCATGTCAAAACAAAACAGTACCGGGCGGAACAAGTATTCTTTTACCAATTTTATGATTTCACAAGAACTTCGTTTTCCAGACGGATAGGTATCTTAATGGTAAACGTGGCACCCTCTCCCACCTTGCTTTTTACTGATATTGAACCCTTGTGCTGTTGAATGATTCCGTGGCTTATGGAAAGCCCCAGGCCAGTGCCTTGCCCCACGGGCTTGGTCGTAAAAAACGGGTCGAAAATCTGATCTACAAGGCCCGCCGGAATACCGTCGCCACTGTCAGTGATTTCAACAACACACATCCCCCCCTCGACGCATGTTTTCACTTCAATCGTGCCTTTTTCCTTAATGGCCTGGCAGGCATTCTGCAACACATTCATAAAAACCTGGTTCATTTTCGCAATATTGCAGCTAACGGGAGGCAGGTCGGCGTAATTTTTTTTGATCTCTATTTTGTTTTTATATTGAAACATGAGGATGTTCAAGGTGGTGTCCAGTGCGCTGTTTATACTCGCGTCTTCAACTTTTGCGGCGTCAAGCCGGGAAAAAGTTTTCATGTCCAGAATAATATCTTTCATCCGTTGCGCGCCGTTTCTGGAAGTTTCTATCATATCAAGAACCCTGTTCCTGATGTGAGAAAAATTGATCTCCTCTTTCTTTTTATCCAATATTGCCCTTGACTCTTTTGGAAGATCAATCTGCTCATAAGTGTCAACCAGTTCCATAATTTTCTTGAAGAATTTGCTTAAGTTTCCCAGGTTGGCGTAAACAAAACCAAGGGGGTTGTTGATCTCATGGGCGATACCGGCAACCAGTTCACCGAGTGAAGCCATCTTGGCATTTTGTACCAGTTGAGCTTCAAGCCGCTTCCTTTCCTCCATGGCCCTTTTCAGCCGGGTATTCAATACCTCAAGGACGATATGGACGATGTCGTCTTCCTCCCATGGTTTGGTAATGTATTTATCCACACACCCCTTGTTGATGGCGTCAACTACCGCGGTAATATCGGCATAACCGGTAAGGAGCACTTTGCCTATATTGGGGTGATTTGCGTCCATACGTGCAAAAAGCTCTACACCGGTAATATCGGGCATGCGCTGGTCTGAGATTACCAGGTCTACCTCGTATTTCTTAAGGATATCCAAAGCCTCTTGTGCGCTGGTGGCCTTAAGCACCTTATACTTATCAATAAAAGTATCACATAAGCTATCGACAATATCAGGCTCATCGTCTACAACTAAAATAGTTTGTTTTTTCTCTGCCACGGGTATGTCTCCCTATTGATTTAAGGTATAGATTGCACCAAACCAGGAATTATGATTATCTTCCGTTTCCATTTGCAAATCTTTGTAGCCACGACTCTTTTCCCGCGCCAGCGGTACTCTTGCTTCCACGGTATCTTTGCTTAAGGCAGTACCAAAGCAAAAAGGATTGATAAAAAAGCAATTCAGAAGGAACTTGATAGCCTATTCAAGGAACGGCTAGCGGTCATCGCTTGATTATGAAGTAAATATAGTATCCCTGTTAGTGACAT
>CAYHFB010000532.1:0-2718 GCA_964355695.1 uncultured candidatus Brocadiaceae bacterium | reverse complement strand
TCCCTTAATCGTCGCATGTTCTCCGCGGATTATCTTTATTTCACCGCTTTCCAGTTTGAGCATCAGCCCGCCATTATGGGATATGTCGATAACCTTGCCCACGTATTCCTTACTGCCGTCGGAAATGGTTACCGTTTCTCCAATGGTGACACAAAATTCCTTCCAGCATTCGGTGATGTATCGGTAGTGTGAGTCCATGAGGATCAGGTACCACTTGTCGATATACTGAAGCAGCGCCTTTGCAAGCGCCGTGCGGTTTACCGGCTCGTTTTTTTCGATAGAAAGCGAGGTTGCCGGTAAACGCACCTGCTGCGGCAATTCCTCTTCCGACAGGTTCACGTTAATCCCTACCCCGATCAAAAACACCGTCTCCGTCTTCGATATCTTTTCAATATCCACCAGCACGCCGCCGACCTTCTTACCGGCGATCAGTACGTCGTTCGGCCACTTAATTTCAGCGGGGAGCAACAGGGTCTCACGGATCGCCTCGGTAATAGCGACCGATACGGCGCCGACCAGCAGGCATAATTGGTCTGACGGTATTTTATGCTTCAACAGGAGCGTAAAGAGCAACCCCTTGTATTTTGGGCAATGCCATGCTTTGACGGAGCGCCCCTTGCCGTGCGTTTGCAACTCCGCAAAGACCACCATGCCGTTTTTAAATTCCTTGCCCGCAAGCGTTTTTGCGACGTCCATGGTGGACGTCGTTTCTTCGCATAACCGCACCTCACTGCCGACGACCTTTGTTTTCAAGCCCGACAGGATTTCTTCGGGGATCAACCGGTCCGGCTGTTCAGCGCCATTGCCGGGCTTTTCAGCCCGACGGATGCGCGTTGCCTGGTCTGCTACTGGGTTAGGCATAGTCTCTCAGGATTGGGATAAGGTTTCCAGCAGGCTCTTTACCTTTGATTTAACGTCTTCCAGCTTCACCAGGAATGCCTCTCCGCTCTTCCTCAACTTCATCTCCACTTCCTTTGTTTCAATGAATTTCTTGCCGATAATGATCTTGATGGGGACGCCAATAAGGTCTGCATCCTTAAACTTCACGCCGGGTCTGTGGTCTCTGTCGTCCATCAGCACGTCAATACCGGGAACGCCCATCATTTCCGCATAAATCTGGTTTGCCGCCTGTACGATGGTTGCATCATTCATATTGATGGGGATCACGGCAACGTGGTAAGGGGTTATGGAGAGCGGCCATATAATGCCGTTTTCATCGTGAGATTTTTCGATAAGGGAGGCAATGATACGGTTAACGCCAATCCCATAGCACCCCATAATCATTGAGGTGGACTTGCCGTTGGCGTCCAAATAGACGGCCTTCAGGGCGTCGCTGTATTTCGTGCCCAGCTTGAACACGTGTCCAATTTCAATGCCGTGTGAAATCTCCAGATCGTGGTTACACTTCGTGCACCGGTCCCCCTGGGCTACGAACCGGAGGCTCGCTACCTGGTCAATCTTGAAATCCCTTTCCGGGTTTACGTTCAAGGTGTGCATATCCGCCTTATTTGCCCCGGCCGCAAAGTTGCGCAGCACGGCCGCCGCCTGATCTGCAATAATCTTTATCTTCAAACCCACAGGCCCCGCAAACCCCACCGGGGCGCCGGTAACTTGCTCAATAGTCTTGTGGTCGGCGAGCGCTACCTCCTTCTGCCCCAGCAGCTTGCCCAGCTTCGTCTCGTTTACCTCATGGTCGCCGCGCAAGAGGACGGCGATGGGTTGTCCACCGGCGACGTAGATCATCGTCTTCACCATGCGACTTGGGCTTATCTTTAAAAAATCACCGACGTCCTGAATGGTGTGTTTGCCGGGCGTGGCAACCTCTTTCGTCGGCAGAATCGTATCTTGATTTTCCGCAGGGATTGGCGCGGCCTCCGCACGCTCGCGGTTGGCGCTATACCCGCACTTGGGGCAGAGGATCAGGACGTCTTCCCCTACCGGGCTCGGCACCATGAACTCATGAGAGACGTCGCCCCCCATAGCGCCGGAATCGGCCTCGACAATGATGTACTTGATCCCGCACCGCGTGAAAAGGCGGCAGTAGGCGTCGTACATCAATTGATAGCTCTTGTTCAGCCCTTCGTAATCAACGTCAAAACTGTAGGCGTCCTTCATAAGAAATTCCTTGCTGCGCATAACCCCAAACCTGGGGCGCGTCTCATCCCGGAATTTGGTCTGAATCTGATAAAAGGTCATAGGCAGTTGGCGGTAGGAATTCACTTCATTCCGCACAATATCGGTAATAATCTCTTCGTGGGTGGGGCCTAATGCAGATACCTTGCCGTGGCGGTCCTTAAAGGTAATCAGGTCTTCGCCGAAGACCGCCAAACGCCCGCTCTCCTCCAGAAGGTGCAACGGCTGGAGCGCCGGGAGAAACACCTCAATGGCGCCCGCCCGGTTCATCTCCTCCCGGACAATGTTAATTACCTTGTTTAAAACCAGCGTCCCGAGCGGCAAATAGGCATAAGCGCCCGCCGTGATTCTCCGGATGAGTCCGGCCCGTATCATAAGTTTATGACTGTCAATTTCCGCTTCAGATGGACTTTCCTTAAGCGTAGGAATCAGCGTTTGTGTCCATTTCATAGGTAGAATTTCCTTAATAAAGTTATTGGTAAATAGTTTTGGTTAAGTTTCAAAACGCCGTAGGGGCGGGGTTTCCCCCATTATGTGTTAAGTTAAGGGATGTGCTATAAGCACAAAACCGAATATCGAACAAGG
>CAYHFB010000531.1:0-2720 GCA_964355695.1 uncultured candidatus Brocadiaceae bacterium | reverse complement strand
AATAGTTCTTTTTGGGTAACAACTCGTTTGTTTGAACATTATGGATGGAGAATTCAGTTACATTCCCGTACGTGTGGCCGTAAACAATTGATTGTTCTGGAATTCAACGATAACCGGCATATCCGCATTTTTTTGCAAAAACCCTTTTTCGGCAATGCGGTCCAGGTTAACCAGCAGGGCAGACATGCCTCCCTGATTCACCACAGCCATAAAATACCGTTGGGATTGTTGAAACTCAGACTGCATCTGTAAATCGCCCTTTTCCACCGCCACGACACCGAGTATCTCGTCAACGATCAAACCGATGTGCTTGTTCATGACCTCGCATAGGAGAATGGGGGTATCAATGGTGTAAGACACGGACGCCCTTGCCGCGCCAAGCCGTTCAGCAAGGTCAATCACCGGCACACTGTTGCCTTGCAAGTTCATCAAGCCTTTTACATAGCCGGGCGCATCAGGGACGATTTGCAATTCCATAAGAGGCAGCACCTTGAGTACGTGCTTCAGGATGATACACATATCCTGCCCCAGGATTTTAAAACGCAACAAACCTATCGTTTCGTGTGCCGTATTGTCGGATGCGAGTGCGTCCATACTTTTTTTCTCTCGTTAAAGATTTAATATAAAATCAGGTCGCCTGCGGCTACGGCATTTCGTACAACACCAACCCTCGTGGTCGGCCAATGGCGGAGGTACAGGGGCATAAGAGCAAACTTAATATTTGACAGGATAACAGGATTAACGGGATAATTTGTCCTGTCCATCCTGTTATCCTGTCAAGTTTACCTTTGCACATTCAACGATTTGACAAAATCGTACCCGAAGATAGCGCACTTTCTGAGGGCGTCTTCCGTAGGGATAAGGTTGATTTTTAAGGGCGGTTGAACGACGTCAAGCTTAAGCCCTTTGAGCCGGTCGTCTATTAGCCTCGTAGCCTCTCCACTCCAGCCGTAGCTGCCGAAGGATGCGCACTTTTTGCCCTTGACGTTAACGCTGAACATGACGTTGATAATGTCCCAAATGGGCAACAAGGCGTCGCCATTAATTGAGGAAGAGCCAAACAAAACGCCATCAGCAGCCTCTATCTCGCACCGCATCTCTTCCGGGGACACCGCGGCGGCGTCAAACAGCCTGGCTTCTGAACTCACCGACGTCACCCCTTTGGCAACGGCTTCCGCCATCTTTTTGGTGTTTCCATACATGGACGCGTAAAAGATTACGACCTGTTTCTTGTCGGTTTTTTTCACGGTACTCCAATCTTCGTAAGCCTTGATGTACCTTAACGGATTGGTGCGAAGGATCGGGCCGTGGCTTGGGGCGATTATCCGAATGTTTAATTTACGTATTTTTTCGATAGCCTCAAGTATCTTTTTCCTGAAAGGTCCCATGATGTGTTCAAAGTAGTGGCGGAAGTCCTCCTCAAAGGCGTCCACCCGGTCATCAAAAAGCCGCTCGTCGCAGAAATGCGTTGCAAAACCATCACAGGGGAAAAGCGTTTGGTCTTCCTCCAGATAGGTAAACATCGTATCGGGCCAGTGCCAGTAAGGGGCATGGATAAATTTTAGTTGCTTATTACCCAGACTCACACACTCACCATCTTCAACCGCCCGCCCCTTAAAATCTTCCGGCAGGATATTTTCCAAGAAATAGGCCGCCGTTTTTGTGGACAATATTTGAGCATTCGTGGCCTCTTTTAACAAAACGGCCAACGACCCCGAATGGTCCATTTCCGTGTGGTTAACCACGATGTACTGAATGTCCTTGAGGCTAATCAGTGAGCGCAGTTTGTCAAGGTGTTCCGGGGCATATTTTGCATGAACGCCGTCGATAAGGGTTGGTTTGTCCGCGAGAATCAGGTACGAATTGTACGTGGTGCCGTAACGAGTCTTGAATACAACGTCAAACGCCCTGACTGTCGGATTCAAGACGCCGACCCAGTGGATGTCTTTTTTGATTTCTAGTGTTTGCACGGCTGGCTCCAAAGGTTACTACAACAGTTTCAGGACGACAATGGTAATGCTTGTTTGCGCTGGCATTAAGCCAATGACCCATTTAATTAACTTGCTACAACATGCTCTTTATTTCATCAACATCAAGCAGTCTTGAGACGTGATAAACGGTAAGAACCTCAATTAAACTACATCTTATTCTATAAATTATTCTGTAATTGCCAATTATTATTTCTCTGATTTATTTGCGTTTTAATTCCGGTACAACTCGCCCTGATTCAGGAAATAACTCTAAACGGTTAACTGACGCAAAAACTTTTACGGTAAACATCCGTGCATAATAGTTTGAATCCCTTGCAATAAAATTTGCTACCGTTTCAATATCGTCTAAAGATTGAGGGGTCCATTTTATTTCAACCATTTTTTCATTTTCTTCTTTGCTTCCTCATGAGAAATACATTTACCCTCATCTGCCTGTTTAATGCCTTTTTCTATTTTTGTAAGCAAATACAATCTTTCCATGGCATCTTCTACCGTAGTCTTCTCCGGCAAACTACGTAAACTGTTTATTATCTTTTTTTTGTCTAAAGCAAACATTTACCCATCACCTCTTTTTTCGTTTTGTTATAATAAATCAGGTCGCCTGCGGCGACGGCGTTTGTAGCGCCGACCTCATGGTCGGCAATGTCGCGCGAACGCGCGCCAGGCGGGGGATGAACCCCATACGTGTTAAGTTAAGAAATGAAAAGTCGGGCAAACGCAACCTAAATG
>CAYHFB010000530.1:0-2726 GCA_964355695.1 uncultured candidatus Brocadiaceae bacterium | reverse complement strand
CGTCAGCAAGGCTAAAGCCTCGCCCTACGTATAAACAGAAAAAAGTCGCCGTAGGCCTAATTAAATAAAACAATAACCATGGGCGCATGCAAGACACTGGGTAAATTAAAAACAACTGATACGTTGAGAAAATAGGGACAACAAGGTACAATCGTAAATTCAAGCAATCCTTCGAAAATTTAATGCAGAAATAGGGAACATCGTGTTCCTGTAAAAGGCCGCAAAAGGCCTGATTTAACTTTATCCCAGATAACGGTTCATGCAAACAGGGGCATTAGTGTGTTTTTCTTTGCACCTTCAGCAGTGAACGGTTACAATTTTTGGAGGTCGTCGATGAAAAGAGTATCGGTATTTTTAAGATGTATTTTGTTAACCGTTTTGGTCGGGGCATTTGCATCCGCAGGATTTGCGGACGATAAGGTATTTTCCAATACCATCCCCAAGATTAATTTAACCCATCTCTTTGATGGGGAGATCAACAAAAGCGGTAAACCCGTTGGATTTCACGCCAGGCCGCTTGGCAAAGACCCGGAAAAAAACGGGATTAAATTGGCCGGGCTGATTGCAGTTATGGATAAGCCGAATAAATACGGCGTCTATACCGCAAAGGTGTGGATTCGCCAACAAGCTAAAACAAAGACTTCAACATTGTACCCGGACAAGATGACCCGTGATGAGATAATTCAGGCAGTCCTGAATGCATACAAAAACAGAACATCTCCGCAGGGCGATAAGTTTAGCGGTCCTTCAGGTAAAGGCTTTACCATTGAAGGGTACACACTTGGCAGTGATTGTATTAATACTGCCTATCCGATTTATCAAGGCACAAAATAGGCGAGTTCGAGGGGGGGATGATGGGCAACAATATCTATCGTAACTCTGTGGGAGATCCGAGGGCGGAGTTTGAACCCCCTTACGAACTTTTAGGCCATTTCCTGGAGTCCGATATCCAGGGAAGTATTGCTATTTGTGATGAAATACTCGGCAAGCTGGACGAGGTTGTCGCGGGAAAAATCAAAGAATGGCAACAGACCGGTAATGCCCACACCGTTGTCTTGTCACAAGATGGCGCTTGTATCGAAGCCGAATTTGGGAATATCCAGGAACCGTGCCGGTTAACTCTTGAACGGTTTAAGAAGGCCGTATCGGACTGGAAGTTGTTTCTGGAAAAAGAGACTTGTTGAGCATTGTCCGTAAGTTACGTTATTTGTAGCGCAGGCGTCCCGCCTGCATTTAAAAAACAGCGGACGTTTCGCAAACAGCAGGCGGGACGCCTGCGCTACGTTCAGCGGGTCTCGGAAATGGAAGGTACCCGACTCCAATTGCGCCCAGCCTGAGCCAAAGGCGTTTGCCGACATGCAGAGGACGAGGGCGCAGGATTGATCCAACCCTTCCTCTATCTTTTTCGCCCTGACGGCCTTCGTAGCGCGAGGCTTGATTTCCCACCCATCAAACCATACCCGCAACCCATCCTTCTTCAGCCGTTCCGCCACGTCGCGCACGACGGCCTTGTCCTTCGAACTGTAGCTCAGGAATACGTCATATTGAAAATCAGTATTGTCTGACATGGGTTTTGTCCTTAATAAATGCAACTACAAGAGACACGAATTACACGAATTTTCACGAAATATTATCGGGTCACGAAAACAAAATGAAGCTGGGGCTTCCGGTACAGGGGCATTCCGAAACTGGATAGTGGGAACAAATGAAAATAATCTTTACAAAAGTCTTAAAAAATATATTATAGAATTCGATTCTTTAATAGGTGAACGTCGGCTCCATGCCGTGTGTTCAAGAAATTGAACCTAGCCTGCTAAAGAATCTTTTTTTTACTCACCGTCAATTCATTTCCCTTGTCGTAGTATAGCCAAACAAATCACCGCAAAGAGCGCAAAGAGCGCAAAGAAAGGCAACAACCCACCGCGGAGGACGCAGAGAAAAAGATGTTGCAGGTTGGCGTCCGCAAAAATCCCGAAGGGATGGCATTATTATAGAAAAGAGCCGAAAAATGTCGTTCAACCCCGAAGGGGTGAAATATCGTGTCGGCAACGAAATTATGTCACCCCTTCGGGGTTGAATAACCATTACGCAATGCCGTTGCTATAATAATGGCATCCCTTCGGGATTATAGACTGTATCGTTTTATAGCCAAAGTAGGCTTTGCCCACAACCCAACAGAAAAACCATGCGTTGTAAAATGTCTTACTCGCCGCTTCTACAAGGGCTTTTGTTTGTTTTTCTTTGCGCCTTCTGCGGTGAAATGTTACAATTTTCCGTATTGGTTACAAACGGTTTACCCGTTCCAGGGGCAAAGCTGAAGCTTTGCCCTCCATGGAGCAAGGCTGAAGCCTTGCCCTACGGTTTAGCACACCATACAAACATGAGCGAAAATAAAGAGAAAAAACACCCTTGTGATGATTGTCATAGCTGCCAGTTTTGCAGCGACGAGCGATGTTCCCTCTGTCTTTGCAGTAAGCATAAGACACGGCAATTGAGCGTTGAGGAACAGATTGCCCTTTACGACGCGTTGAATAAGGATTCCTTTGGCAAATAAGCCAATTCAGCCCCATTGTTGCAATCTTCCTGCTTGTTCCCAAACTCCGGGAAGAGGGTATAATAGCGGGTAATATGGACGCGCACGAGATAAAAGGATGGTTCTCGTAGCGCTTTCGCTATTAACCCCAGCCTTTAGGCCACAGGTTTATACACAAGTCTCAAAAAGCCTA
>CAYHFB010000529.1:0-2744 GCA_964355695.1 uncultured candidatus Brocadiaceae bacterium | reverse complement strand
TACCTCCCAAACAAAGCCAATTTCTTCAAGCTTTTTAATTCTATCCTGTTCTAACTTACCGTTTCTAAAACATTTTCTTTGTGTCCTTTGCCAAGACCCAAGGTTGAATCCTTCTGGTGTTTTATAACTACGTGGTGCATTGGCAGTACCATGTTGCTTTTTATATCGAAGTGTTTCCTCAAATCCCTGATTAAATGATTCTTCTCGTACCTCCCAAACAAAGCCAATTTCTTCAAGCTTTTTAATTCTATCCTGTTCTAACTTACCGGTTCTAAAATTAGTCCTTCGCTCACTCTGCCAATACCCAAGCTTAAATCCATCTGGTGTTTTATAACTTGCTGGTGCATTGGCATTGCCATGTTGATTTTTATATTTAATCGTTAACCCAAACCAAAAATCCCATTGTCTGGCAATTACTTCAATAATTTTTGTGGTTAGCGCTTCAATAAAGCGGGCCTGATCTACCTTGCTTGGCAGATTAAAGAATTCAATCTTTTCACGGTATTCAGCCATTGCCGCATTCCATGCCTTTGAACCTATTTCTCCCATGCCTTGCAGTATTCTCAACCGTGAAATAACGTCCTGTATATGCTGATCATGGTCAACCATAGCTTGCAATACCTGCCAAACGGTCTTAAAGTCGGAACTATCAAGGCACTTTTCCGGATCGGTCTCTGCACCAACAAAAACAGGGACAAAGATGTATCCCTTTTCCTTCCCCTTGGCCTTTCTCATAGCCCGTCCGGTTGCCTGGACGATGTCAATAATGCTTTTTTTGGGATCAATAAATGCTATGGCGTCTACAAGGGGGACGTCAACGCCTTCGTTTAAGCACCGGGCATTGCTCATGACCGCTATGGGCGCCTTTTTGAACTCTTCCATGCAAGCGTTTCTTTCCCCGGCAGACATTTCGCCGTTTACGTGAAAACACGATACTTCAACGTTCTCAGGGGTAGAAATATCAAGCAGTTTTACGATACGTTGGAAACTATAAGGGGAATCATTTTTTGTGAATGCTGCCGCCCCTGATACCCTTGAGTGGAAGGTAAACATTTTTTTGAAGCCATAGCCCTTCATGGCCTTTACCAGGGCTATACGTTTGGCCAGGGCACGGGCGTCCCAAGGCTGGTTTTCGGCGGTCAATATTGTTTTGCCTTTATTGATAAGGTCGCTTACCTCGGCGTCGGTGACACATATTACAACAACCTTGTAGGGTGTAATTAAATCTCTTTCAATGGCCTGCCCGAAACTCATTTTATAAATAGGCGCACCGTATATGGCATGGTCGTCCATACTGCATAAAAGTATGTCATCCTCTTCCGCCTTTTTTGTGATGTGTGGCGCATAAATACGGGGCGTGGCAGTCATGAAGAGTCTTTTCTTAATGGGAACATTTTTATCGTCCAAGGCTATTCCCCAAATCGAATTGTGCGCACCTGCCGTTCTATGGGCTTCGTCGAATATGGCTAGATCAAAATGTACGTTTGCCTTCAGGGTTGCCTCAGATAAGACCTTGCTTGACTGATACGTAGAAAATAAGACAGAGGTGGTATTTTCTTCCGCCTTTAGGTATTCAGACACAACGTCCGTATTGGTAGTAACCGGAACATCCATCTCGTACAGGTGTTCTATGGGAGAATCATTTCCCAGGTCAACCGTTGTATCGCTGCACAGACACAGGTAACGAAAGGGTTTTAGTGAGGTGTTTGCTGCCCATTCTCTCAGGGTTTGAGATAAGAGGGCAAGGCTTGGGACGAGAACAAGTATCCTTTTTCCCCCAAACCCTTCGGCTATCCACAGGGCGCTAAGCGTCTTGCCCGTTCCGCAGGGAAGTATTACATGGCCGCGATGGTTTTCTCTGAAATGGGTCAACACGGCGCTGATGGCCTCCCGTTGCGTTTCATGTGGATCCCTTTTCACAGGCGGCGGGATGGTTCTTTGTGAGAGCCAAATCCTGAGACGATTGAAAAAATCGGCGTCTAACTGGCAAAAACGGTCTGAAAGGACACAGCTTTGCCGGGTTCTCTCGTGCAGGGCTGAAGGTAATTTGTTGGCGTTGGTGATGGTGATACGCCAATCTGCGCGGTCTGACATGGTGAAGAAGGTGGATAATTCAGTTAATGTGGGCGTGTTATTTCTGTCACTCCTGAATTTTGCCTGATAAGCGCTTACCTTGCCGTCATGCGACAAGGCAACGCCATCAATCCCAACGTCCTTGATTCCGGGATATCCAAGACGGGCAAGGATAGACAGGGGGATTTCCTTTTGACGATACACTTCTTTGAACTGAAACACAGGGTCTAAAAGGAAGAAGGCATGACAAAACTCTTCAAACACATTCCCCCGGTCAATCTCCGCTGGCAAACCGGCAATTCTGGCCTCAAGCGCAGACCACGAGGATATGCCTTCTATCAGGGTTTCCAGTTTACAAGGATTGTAATGGTTAGTATTCAATGGATTCTTTTGGGAAAAGCCTTTGTGAAGTAACGGTAATAGTGACGTTGCTTAGTGTACCAAAGTAAAAGCAGGCGCGCAATGTTGATATGTCAACGTTTTATCCTTGATACCGCTACTCATCCCTTAACAGCCCTATAATACCAGATTAATGCTTCCCGTGAGGTGTTTGTTTCGGTAAGACGTTTCATGTCTCCCGCGTTTATCGCCTCACGGTTTTTTTCGAGCATGTTTCTGATATCCTTTGCGTCCTCTTCCGCAATGGAACCCAGCAGTTTCTCCGCGCGTTT
>CAYHFB010000528.1:0-2751 GCA_964355695.1 uncultured candidatus Brocadiaceae bacterium | reverse complement strand
TTAAATTAGGCACTTGGCAACTTTCACCCGCGCAACCGAGACGGGTGCGCTACCGGTTTGGATTTCTAAGATATCGGATTATACCAATCCCTGTAAACCCCATCTATGCCCCATTTGAGGCACTTTCCGGGTTTCCGTGTCACCCAATTGGTATTTTCAGGTGGACTAACGTCCCCTTTCCTTTTTTCGAATAAAGGTTGAATTCGCCGCCCAGTTCTTTTGCCCGTTTTTGCATGTTCCTGATTCCGTAGTGGCCTTCTTTTATTGCCTCTTCCAGAACGAAACCGATGCCATCGTCATGCAGCTTCATCTCTAATTCCTTTGCCGAGAGGCGCAGGTTTACGGATACCTTTTTTGCCCGTGCATGTTTTATGATATTCCCCAGGATTTCTTTATACATGCTCAAGAGGCAGAATTTCATGGAACTATCGGGGTGGGGCGCTTCGTTATCATACGTGTATTGAAAATCGAAGGGTATTTCTCCGGCTTGGAAGAGTTCTGAGCCGTATTCTTTGAAATAACTGATGAAATCGCCCCAAGTGGGGTATTTTGTGTCTGTCGCCCACATAAAGTTTCTTAGTTGTTTTACGCAGTTCTGAGATGTTTCGCTGATAAATCCTATATTTTCCCGCGCCTTTTGGATATCACCGGAAAGGTTTTTGATAAGAACCTCACTGCACATCCTGATGTGTGATAAATCGTTGCCCAGGCTATCGTGAAGCACGTCCATAATCCTCCCCCGTTCCTCCTGATGCGCCTGGTCGCCCCTGATTTGTTCAGCGTACAGGCGGTAATTCTCCGTAACAAAAGAAATGGTGACGGGAAAGAGAAGTGACGTAAGGGCAAAGTAGTTGAAGTCCAATTGGGATAAGCCTGTGAGCGGAGGCAAAAGGTTCGCCAAAAGAAATACGATGCCTCCGACTAACGGCGCTATGAGGCCGAACCTCATCTGCCGTTTCAATACAGGGTCTTTCTCCCGAATCCACGACTGGAAAAAGGCAAACACCATTACCGGCGTCCATACCGTCAAAAACGGGAAAATCGCACCAAAGGCACATATTGACGCCAGATAGAGGGCAACGGTAAGGATAAAGTAAAAATACACGAGATACATAATTGCGGGGCGCGATGAGACGAATGGCTTCGGCTTCGGGAAAACGAAAGAGAAATGGACGAGGGTTACAAAGCCACTTGCCCCAATAAAGGCAGCCGTGAGGAGGAGATGGAATAGTGTGGGCGACAGGGCTAAATCCCGGTTTGCTATCGGCGCAACGCTTGCCAGAAAAAGCGCACCAAAGGCGGAGAAGTAGGCGCAGAGCGGTTTTAATGGCGGCGAAGGTTGTTGGCGCATTTTTCTGCCCTGTATTGTCCTGAAGCGCGCGCCCGGATTAATCAGGTCAGGGACGGCAAATATCCCGACAACCATCCAGAGTAAGGCGCTCACGTAGACAAGGAGCGTCCGTTTGATAATCTGCGGAAAAGGCATGCCTTTTTGCACCGTGGCGGTAGTTACTGCCTTTGTGCCGTCATTTTTTGCGGTTTCTACGGCAACGGTATTATTCTCCTGAAGTATTTCATAGAATGCCCTTTGTTTGCTCCACCATTTTTCTTCAGATGTTTTTTGGAGAAATTCCGGGAATCTCGTGAAATCGGCTTTTTCCACGGGAACGTTTCCAACACCTGTGATTTTAAGCCCAACCGGTATGTTTGCAACGGCAGGAGGGCTACTGCGTTCGTTATGGTTTACAACCCATCTGTTATTTTCAAGGACGAGCTTGATCCCTGTGTAAGGTGATACATGAAGGGCGTAGACACCCAGGACAATGATTGCAAGGGTGGCGACGTTTAATAAAATAATTCCACAGATTAAAAGTGCCGTGCTTTTCATGACGGTTTTTTGGGAAGAGGGGTGCAGGATATTTGGCCGGGGATTGCCAACGGAAGGTGGTTCCGGGAAGTCTTGCACAAGGTTCATACATTGCCCATTTCATTATTTCCGTGAAAATGCCTGCCTGCATAAAAACGATGCAGAGAAAGCAAGGTTTGAAAATGTTTCGTTTCGTTGACGGGAAAACAGGGGCAATTCTGATGTGTGTTTTTGCTCAGGGATAAGGTCATTTGGTAAAAAGGTTCTCTTCTGTTCGCGGGTAACCGGGCAGTGCGATAGCCCAAGGTAATTTTCAATAACCACCTATATACAAATTGGATGCCTGATTACGGCAAAAGCCCTTAATTTGTGGAATTATTACCAATTGTGTTTTTACCCGACAAGGATGACCGGTTAATTGGTAAGGAGCTTTTGTTTGGTGAGGCGGGTTATGATTTGTTTGATATTGTTTGTAAGTTGTTGTTGTTGCAATGGTTAACAATAATTATGTTTCTTTTGTTGTTATGATATTTTTATTGCGGGGACTGGGGGGGGGGATTGGCGATGGGAATGAAGGGGTTGGGTACATAAAACAGTCTGGCAAAATGCTATAACACCGTTTGGAAATGGGTTTTTTTCCCTCAAAGTGCCCCATGACACAAAGTGCCCCATGAGACATTTTGTGTCATGGGGCACTTTTGCGTCTGGCATGACCGGGTAAGGCGCGGTTTAGTCTCTTAGAAATAATATTATGACCTTTTTCAGCAAAAAAATTTTATGTGAAACTTCATATTCAGCTTTGTATAAGGCTTTGGGACGAATTATAACACTGTCAAACTTTTAGTGAAAACTCCTTTTACCTATTATGAGAAGTAATCACACAA
>CAYHFB010000527.1:0-2763 GCA_964355695.1 uncultured candidatus Brocadiaceae bacterium | reverse complement strand
TAATTCACTTATTTTTCGCTGGTTTTGTATCGTTTAGTGTTTTTGTAGAAAGTGCAAGTGTTATGAAGCAAAAGAAACTGTGGGCGGGGCGTTTTTCTAAGCAGACGGCAGCGTCCGTTGAGTCGTTTACGGAATCCATTTCATTCGACTGGCGGCTGTATCAGTACGATATTGAGGGGAGTATTGCCCATGCAATGATGCTTGCCCGGTGTAAGCTTATTACTGAGCCGGAAAAGAACGCTATTGTAAAGGGTCTGAAGGGGATACTTGCGGATATTGACGCGGGGAAGTTTGAGTTTAAAAAGACGCTTGAAGACGTCCACATGAATATTGAATCGGCCTTGATTGCGCGGATCGGCGACGCCGGCAGGAAGCTTCATACCGCACGCAGCAGGAATGACCAGGTGTCGCTTGATTTGCGGCTTTGGACGCGCGACCAGACGCAGGTGATGGCCGGGAACCTGTCTGCGTTACAAAAGGAGTTGGTACGTAAGGCGAAGAAGCATTTGGGGGTGATTATGCCCGGTTTTACCCATCTGCAACACGCACAGCCGGTTTTGTTGTCGCACTATCTGCTGGCTTACGTGGAGATGGTTGCGCGTGACGTGTCGAGGCTTCAGGATTGTTTCGTCCGCCTCAATAAATCGCCGTTGGGCGCGTGCGCGCTTGCGGGTACGACGTTGCAGACCGACCCGCTGTTTACGGCTAAATTCCTTAATTTTGACGGTGTTTGTGAGAATAGTATGGACGCCGTGAGCGATCGGGATTTTTGCGTTGAGTACGCGTTCTGCCTTTCCATGATAGCCATGCATCTTTCTCGTCTTTGCGAGGAATGGATTATCTGGTGCAACGATGACGTGAAGTTTATCGAGATCAGCGACGCCTATTGCACGGGTTCAAGCATTATGCCCCAGAAGAAGAATCCGGACGTGCTTGAGTTAATCAGGGGCAAAACAGGCCGGGTATACGGGCACTTGACGGCGCTGCTTACGTTGCTCAAGGGCTTGCCGTTGAGCTATAACAGGGATATGCAGGAAGATAAGGTGGCAATCTTCGACGCGGCGGAGACGGTGCAGGCATCGGTTTCTATTTTGACCGAGGTGGTTGCCAATACTACCTTTCTTGCCGGGCGGATGTTGGCGGCTGCTGAAAAGGGGTTTATTGACGCTACCGCGCTTGCGGAATATCTGGTGAAGAAGGGCGTGCCGTTCCGGATGGCTCATGAAATTGTGGGGAACATCGTGAGGGAGTGTATCAAGGTTGACTGCAAGCTGGTTGACTTGAAATTAGAGGGTTTTAAGGCGTTTTCCTCCGTTATTGAAAAGGACGTTTATGAGGTGCTGGGCGTGGAGAACTGCATTAAGAATTATAAGAGCTACGGCTCCACGGCGCCGGTTCTTGTTAAAAAACGCATTACCTATTGGGAAAAGAAACTAAATAAGGGGTAAATGGTCGATATTATGGATAATTTTGAATACAAAAATAAGACGCTCTATTGTGAAGAGGTCAAGGTTGAAGATATTATTGCAGAGGTGGGAACGCCTGCCTACATTTACAGTAAGAATGCCATCATTTCGCGTTATCATGAGATTGAGGATGCTTACCGGGACGTCAATAACACGATTTGTTTTTCCGTTAAGTCGAATTCGAATCTGGCGATTTGCAAGGCGTTGGCGGCTGAGGGGGCGGGGTTTGACGTTGTTTCCGGCGGGGAGTTGTTCCGTGCGCTGAAGGCAGGTGGCGATCCGTCGAAGATCGTCTATGCCGGTGTGGGGAAGTCTGATGGTGAGATACAGTACGCGCTTGAAAATGATATTTTTATGTTTAACGTGGAGTCTCAGGCGGAATTGAAGCATATAAGCGACCTGGCGGTGAAAGCCGGCAAAACGGCGCGGGTGGCGCTGCGCATTAATCCCGATATTGACGCCAATACCCATGCAAAGACTACCACCGGGAAAAAGGAAAACAAGTTCGGCATTGATTTTACCGCGGCTGAAAAGATTATGAAGCAATCCGCCAAATATCCGAATGTTGATTTGTGCGGGATACACGTCCACCTGGGTTCGCCCATTTATAGCGCAGATCCGTACGCGAGCGCCCTTAAGAAGGTTTCGGAGTTCATTCAACGGTGCAGGAAGATGGGACGCACTATTAGGTATCTGAACGTTGGCGGTGGGTATTGCATCTCATACACGGGTGAAGAGGTGATGCGCCCGGCTGATTACGCTGCAAGAATTCTTCCTTTTGTCAAGGAGATGCAGTGCAGCATGGTGATGGAACCGGGGCGTTTTATCGTGGGGAATTCCGGGATTTTGGTTACGAGGGTGCTTTATACAAAAGAGGCCACGTTTGGTAAGAAATTTGTTATTTGCGACGCGGGTATGAATGATTTGATACGTCCTGCCCTCTACGATGCCTTCCACAGGATGTGGCCGGTAACGACAAACGTCAAAATGCCCGCCGTGGAAATGCCCGGCGATAAGGTGGTAAAAAAGGGTATGGAGGTGGTAGACGTTGTTGGCCCTGTGTGTGAAAGCAGCGACGTCTTTGCAAAAGACAGGGCGTTGCCGAAGCTTGCTGAGGCCGATTTGCTGGCGATCTTTAGCGCGGGCGCTTATGGATTTGCCATGAGTTCCAGCTACAATTCACGTCCCCGCCCGTGTGAGGTGCTGGTGGATGGGAATCGGTTCCAGGTAACGAGAAAACGCGAGACGTTTGACGACTTGATTAGGGGTGAGGTGAGATAAGGGATCGATGCGGCGT
>CAYHFB010000526.1:0-2784 GCA_964355695.1 uncultured candidatus Brocadiaceae bacterium | reverse complement strand
AAGGGAGCATGGGCGTCCGCGCCATTGCATAACTCATCCGCGCAAAGAAGCCCACGGTGCATAGGGCAAGAAAGGGAGAAAATAATTTTTGTTTCATTTTGAAATCCTAAAACAACGGAGATGTTTTTTCAATGGGCGATCCGTACGAGTTCCGTCAGGAATAAAATATTGGTATGCAATTATTTTTAAACCCCGAAGGGATAACAGTGTTTCGTCATTTTTGCGGCTCATATTTACGTTTTAACAACTCGTAAATTTCTTTCTGATCCGCTTTTGTCAGTTTCCTGATTTTGGCTATGATGTTGAGTACCGTTTCGGAAGGAGGTTGGACGTTTAACTTGCCTTGGTTACAGGCTGAGCACAGAACGCGCAGATTGATTTTGTCGTCAGAGCCGCCCTGACTGATGGGAATAACGTGGTCAACGTGGAGCCTTACCTTACGATTGAGATTGAAAGGATCGGGATCGCCGTGGCCAGAGCCACAAAGCTGACAGGTAAAGCCGTTTCGTTCGAGGATTTCATTTCGTAGCGGAGGGCTGATTGTCCGGGAAATAGCAGGCTTTTGCTCAAGGGTTTCCAGCACGTATTGTCCGGGTTTCAAGTCTGCCCTGTCAACGTGTGACTTGATCTGAAAACCTTCCTCATCACGCAACTCCCGAATGCGGCGGGCATACTCGCTGACTCCCGCTATCTTGCGGATCGTTTGTGTTGTCAACACCCGGCCGACGTTGGCAATGAAGTAATCTCTTATCGTATCTCGCGCACCCATAATTATTTTTCAGCAAACCGTAAAAGTCGTTTCATAAATTTGGCCTCATCCTTTATCCTACACTGCTAAATTATGATAATATTCCAGCCTGTTCTCTTTAAATCCCTAAGATTTCGGCGATCCCTTGCAATATTTCCGTCAATCTTTTTGTCCCAAAAAGGCCTGTTAGTTTCCGGCCTCTCAGACCGCGGACACCCCTTGTGACCATGCCAAAAACAACCGTGGACAAAGATCGCTTTCTTTTCCACATGTATTACAAAATCAGGCGTTCCGGGTAAATCCCTAACGTGGCCTCGAAAGCGAATGCGGGCTTTTCTAAGACACCGCCGCACCGTTTTTTCGGGCAATGTACCGCGTCCCTTGACGCGCGCCATAATTTGCTTTCGTTTCTGTTTCGTAAACCTGTCCATGGTATGCCGTTTCTTTACTCATAAACAATGCAAGAACGCAGTCCGCAACCCTGGCAGCAAGCATCGGCGGCACAGCGTTGCCTATCTGTTTGGCTATTTCAATCTTGCTGCCGGTAAATTGGAAAGAATCTGGAAACGATTGAAGCCTCGCAGCTTCGCGGTGCGTTAACGGACGGTGCTGACGCGGATGCAAGTAGCGTCCTTTCTCCGGCTTAAAAAACTCGGTACGTATGGTAAACGCCGGTCTATCCCACCACAACCGCCCAAAAAGGTCGGTGCCGCCTTTCGTCTTACGAATCCAGCACGCCGGCGTCAATTCAGGCGCAAGTCTTTGGAGGTCAAAACGGTTCAATCCTTCTTTTGGTATAGTCTTATATCTTTTTACACTCAATGGTGTGGGCTTTCTCCCAAAATGCAAATCCTCCGGAGGCGGTTCATCCCGAATTGCCGTTCCAACGGGCTTCGGCAGGTCTTCGATAGCATCCCGGACGGTACGCCACGGCTTTGGCCGGGAAATGTGTTTATCTAATTCTGCCGTAAATAAAAGTCCGGTTTCCTGACCCGTGGGTTTTCGATGCGTCTTTATTGGCGGGAAAAACTGCGACGGGTCGGCAAACTTACAACCGATAATAAACGCGCGCCTGCGGGTCTGTGGAACCCCATAGTCTGCCGCACAAAGCGTGTCCCAGGATAATTCAAAACCGAGGGAGCGGGCAACTTTAATAATTTCTTTATGTTCTTCCGAGCCGAGCAGTTGAGGGACATTTTCCATGACAAATATCTGCGCCCCCGTATGTTCGACAATTTGAAGATAGGGACGCCAAAGCTGTTTTCTCGAATCATTTTTGCGCCCTTTATTTAAAAGGCTAAAACCCTGACATGGCGGCCCACCAATTACAACGTCAGCCTTAGGTATTTCGTTAATCCTTTTTCCAACTATTTCTATGATGTCATCAGTTGTGCAATGGCATCCAAAGTTTTTTTTATAGGTATTTGCTGCAAAAACGTTAATGTCGTTTGCCCAAACCGGCTCAAAAACCTGACCAACCAATTGAGAGAAGCCAAGGGTAAGGCCGCCAGCGCCGCAAAACAGGTCTACCAGCTTATAGCTTGTGCTGGCCTCTCGTAACAGCCCCGCTTGCCTAAGAAAATACAACGATTCATCATCAGTCGGTGTGCCGTGTTTTGCTGGAAGTTTTTTGTTTTTTGCCATACCGGTAATATGCCTGTTGAAGACGTGGCAGGCAAGAGACGAGGCTACCCCATTCTTTGATTATTCGTGCCTGCTCCACCACCTGCAATGTTACTACCAAACCTTCATTAGTTTGTCAAAACATTATAGCGTATTTCAAGTAATAAGTAACACAAATATTTATCTATCCGTGTTCGATATTCGATTTTGTGTTAATCACTACCCGCGGTTGTCTGTAGCGCTTTCCTTAATTTAACCGGTATGCTCCCACCCGCCGCGTTCCGTATATACCTTGACTTTGCCTTGTTCCCGGCGTAAAATCCCTATACTTTCTCTTCCGCCCCGGCGACGCTGAAAGGCGACGTCCATTTTTTTGCGGTAGGACAAGCGTCCCCGCTTGTCATAACAACATT
>CAYHFB010000525.1:0-2787 GCA_964355695.1 uncultured candidatus Brocadiaceae bacterium | reverse complement strand
CTTGCTGAGCCGGTATACGCCGCGCACCTTTTCGAATTCAACAGGGTCTGCAAACCGTTCCTTCTGAATCCTCGTGCAGTAAATCACGTCCAGCTTTTTGCTTATGCCGAGCAAGGACTCCGTTTCATGGCAGGTCACCTTACGGTGCCTGAGTTCCTCAAGGCAGTCTTTCGGCATCCGCAGGCTGGATGGCGAAATGAAGTACATCTCCGTGCTGAAGTGCGACAGGGCGTACGCAAGGGAGTGAACCGTTCTGCCGTACTTTAGGTCTCCCAGGAAACCGACGGTAATGTCTTCCAGCGTCCCTTTTGTTTTTCGGATGGTATAGAGGTCCAGAAATGTCTGCGTGGGATGCTGATTAGCGCCATCGCCCGCGTTAATAACCGGCACGCCTGCGACGTCGGCAGCCAACCGGGCGGAACCCTCAAGATAGTGCCTCAGAACGATGACATCGCAATAGCCGTCGATAATCTTTATGGAATCACTGAGGGATTCCCCCTTTGCCGTAGAGGAAGCGCCCGGCTCCGCAAAGCCGATTACCGTGCCACCGAGCCGGTTCATGGCCGACTCAAAGCTTAGCCTTGTCCTTGTGGATGGTTCGAAGAATAACGAGGCAAGCATCTTGCCTTTCAGGATATCGGTGAGGTTGTGCCCTTCCATGTGCTTTGACAGGTCGAGGATGTACAACAACTCTTCTTTATTAAAATGCCGGATAGAGATAATATCCCGTTGTTTAAAGCTTGCCATGGTTCCCCAATCTGAAGTTGTCAGGCAGTTATTTTTGCGTGGTTGAAAATTTTATACTACCAGGACTTTAACGTTTGGTATGTTCGGTCAATCCTATCAGACATTTTTCGAGATTACAAGGAAAATCAGTATTGCAGGGATGCAAAACGCCTGGTTGCTGCGTATGAATTTTATTGACAATAAACATTTTTATCCGTTATAGTAAATCCTCGCCAAATCTTTTTACATAAACGTTCTGGACGCTTTATGATGCATCAGTTTTTTTCACGGGTTTTTTATATCAAATGCCCTCTAAATCGTTCGACATTTGATTTCTCAGAATTTTAGGAAACAAGAAATATTATTATGAAAACATTCAATGTAGGCCTCATCGGAGTGGGGACGGTTGGCGCCGGGGTAGCAAAAATCCTTTTAGAAAAGAACTCCCCTCTTCACGAAAAACTTGATTGCGTGCTGGCGCTGAAAGGCATTGCCGACAGCAACCCAGAAGTGAAAAGCCGATTAAACCTGCCTTCGAACGTCTTTTTCACTCACGATGCAAAGGCGCTTCTCAATAATCCGGATATCCAGGTCATCGTAGAGCTTATTGGAGGGGTGCATCCCGCAAAGGAGTTTATTCTGGAGGCGCTTCAAAAAGGGAAGGACGTGGTGACGGCAAACAAGATGCTTTTGGCCTTGCACGGCACCGAGCTTTTTAGCCAGGCGCGCCGGTACGGCAAGAGCATCTCATTTGAGGCAAGCGTCGGCGGCGGCATTCCGATTATCGCCGCTTTGAGGGATGGGTTTATTGCAAACAGGATACAATCTATCTTAGGCATTGTAAACGGCACGACAAACTACATTTTAACCAAGATGACCAAAGAGGCCGCAAAGTACAGCGACGCCCTCGCCGAGGCGCAAAAGATGGGCTATGCGGAAAAAGATCCCACGATGGACGTTGAGGGTATTGACTCGTCGCACAAGCTCGCCATATTGGCAAAGATCGGCTTCGGCGTGGACTTTGATTATGAGCGCATTTATCACGAAGGCATCAACAACGTGGACGTTTCCGACATCCGTTACGCCCATGAGCTGGGATATACCTTAAAGCTGGTGGCGATTGCGAAAAAAGCGGAAAACATGATTGAGCTGCGCGTTCACCCGACACTCCTCCCCCACGACCACCCGCTTTCGTCCGTGAATGGCGTCTTCAACGCGATTTGTATTCAGGGCAGCGCGGTAGGCGACACGATGCTCTACGGAAGGGGCGCCGGCCAGATGCCTACGGCCAGCGCGGTAGTGGCAGACCTCGTGGACGTTGCGCTTGGCAGGGCGGGTATCACGTTTGGCGCGATGAAGGCGTTTTCCGGGTGTTGCGAGCGCGTGCCCATATCCGATATCAATCAGATTAAAACGCGGTATTACCTGCGGTTTTCCGTTACAGACAAGCCCGGCGTGCTTGCAAAGATTTCCGGCATCCTGGGTGATTACGACATCAGCATCGCATCCGTTATCCAGCACAAGGCGAATGAATCGGGCATTGTTCCGCTCGTTATGTTGACACACCTGGCAGAAGAAGGCAACCTGCAGAAGGCTCTCAACGGGATCAAGCAACTCGACGTGGTGAAGGATGATACAAGATTTATTCGCGTGGAGGAGTAGGGTGTATAGAGACACTGCTGAAAACTTTATCAGCAGATTGTCGCTATCCGGTAATAAATCAGGCCTTCGGCGACCGTATTTGTAGCGCAGGCGTCCCGCCTGCATTTAAAAAACAGCAGGCGGGACGCCTGCGCTACAAACAACAAATTAGGCCTTCGACGACTTATTTGTGTTCACACGTAAAAGGACACGGGCACCGTGTCCCTACAACGGCATTGAAATTCCTGTACATTAAATTAGGCCTTCGGCAACTTTTTTCTGTTTATACGTAGGGCGAGGCTTTAGCCTTGCTACTGTTTGAACACGCATCTGGGGTGGCAACCCTAAAGGGTCGCCCTACTGTTGCATTGAAATTCCATTCAAGGTAGAACAGCCAGTTACCCGACTGCCCCCTCACAA
>CAYHFB010000524.1:0-2817 GCA_964355695.1 uncultured candidatus Brocadiaceae bacterium | reverse complement strand
GGGGGCATCCCCCGCCATTGGGTGGCCACGAGGGTTGGCGCTACGAGAAGTGTTACGTATTTTTTTTTAATGGAGATATAACTACCAATGTCAACGAATTTCAAAGGCAATTTTGCCGCCACGGCCATTGGCAGCCTTCCACATACGGACGTCAGGAAGGCGTGTGAGATAATGTTTACGTCATTACCCGATATGCCTTGTTGGCCGCAGATGCCCAGAATGAGCGCCAATGAAGATATGTGTATTCAATACACGGAGGGACTCCCTTGCGCTACTTTACAGGCAGACGGTAAAACCATGCTTATTGATGACGTCAGGGACACGTCAGCCGCTCTGGCCGATTTCTATGACAAGTATCTAAAAAACGATCCAGAGCTGTTTCCCATAAGCCGTGACTGTGCAGTCGGGTTCTACGCAATGCTTGACCACCTCAATATGGCGTCGAAAAACAACCTGCGCGCAATCAAGGGTCACATTGTTGGCCCGATCACCCTGGCAGGTTCCATAAAGATGTCCAGTGGCATCACGGCGCTGTATAGCGAAGAGTTTTTTGACGTTATTATCAAATTGTTATCCATGAAGGCGCAATGGCAATTTACCAAACTGTCTTCTTACGGATTTCCCACCATTATTTTTGCGGACGAGCCCTACCTCACGAGCTTTGGCTCGGCGTTTATGAATATCAGCAGGGAAAAGGCCATTAACGCGATGAACGAAGTTTACGAGTCCGTTCAGGCGCGGGGGGGTATGACGGGCACCCACTGCTGCGGCAATACCGACTGGGCCATGCTCATGGAAACAAAGGTCGATATCGTCAGCTTCGATGCTTATGAATTTATGGATAAATACCTGATGTATTGGCAGGAGATCAAGGCTTTTCTTAATCGCGGTGGTTATATGGCCTGGGGCATCGTCCCTACCTCTTCCAAAATAAACAACGTGTCTCTGGACGACCTGAAGAAAAGGATGAACGACGGCATCAAATTCCTGTCCGATAAGGGCATACCAAAGTCCCTCATTAAAGAAAGGTCTATAATTACTCCCAGTTGTGGAACCGGGACGTTGTCTATAGAAGAGGCCGAAAGGGTCATGTCCCTGACGTGTGAGATTGCTACGGTTATGAATAAAACGGTTTAAACCGCTTAGTCGCTTAAATTGTTAAAGCGTTTTAAGCCTTCTCAGAACCGGATGACACATCCGGTAATTAAGGTATTGATTATCTAAAAAACACATCAAAGCACAGGCAAGATGCCTGTGCCACCATCAGAAGTGTCAACCTTTGATGATCTCTGCCGGATTTCTTACGGCCTTGTCGATGGGGGGGAGTTCATCGATTTCCTTTTTGCTTCCCGCTCCCAGCGCCTTAAACTTTCTTGCCGTTGGGAGTACCCGGCCTTCGTAGGACGCGACTGCTGCATTAAAAGATTCTACGGTCTTGCCGAGTGATCCGCCTAGCCTTGCCAGATGATCAACCATGGTGGCAATGCGTTCGTGAAGCTCCTGGCCGAGGCTGCTGATTTGCTGGGCGTTTTCGGCGATCTGTTCTTGCCGCCAGCCGTAGTGCACGGCTTTCAGAAGGGCAATCAGGGTGGTTGGCGTTGCTAGTATGACCCGCTGTTTTATGCCGTCTTCAATCAACGCCGGGTCATGTTCCAGCGCGGCGCTGAAGAACATTTCTCCCGGTAAAAAGAGGACGACGAATTCCGGCGTAGGTTGAAACTGGTCCCAATAGGACTTTGCGCTCAATTGGGTTATGTGTGTCCGAATCTGCTGCGCATGTTCTTTGAGTTTCGATAGCCGTTGTTCATCGGTGGTGGATTCCAGGGCTTCGAGGTACGCCTTAAGCGGGGCTTTGGCGTCTACGACGATATTCTTGCCTCCCGGCAGGCGTACAAGCACGTCCGGGCGCAAGCGTCCGCCATCCGTTGTCACCGATTGCTGCTCGTAGAAATCGCAGTATTCAAGCATGCCGGCCATCTCGACGACCCTTTTTAACTGTATTTCTCCCCAGTGCCCCCGCACCGTTGGTGACCTGAGTGCCTTAACCAGGTTTCCCGTTTCGGATTGCAATTTCTCCTGTGTGGTCATCAGTGACTTGACTTGCTCCGTCAGGCTTCCGTAGGCCAATATGCGTGCCTTCTCCAATTCCTGTATCTGAACGTCCACCTTCTCTAATGATTGTTTGATGGGAGAAACCAGTGTTTCTACCGCCTTTTGGCGCATTTCAAGGTCTCCCTTTGCCTCGGACTGGTATTTTTCAAGGGTGGTCCTGGCCAGCTCTAAAAAGGATTGGTTATTGCTTTTCAGCGCATTGGCTGAAAGGGCTGAAAAGGTGTCACTCAGCTTTATGGTTGCATCGTTGAGGATGGATAACTTCTCGACGGACGCCTTGCGTTCGTGTTCCAGCGTGGTTTCCAGCCGTGTAGTTGTTTGGATAAGTTCTGAAATCATCTTGTTTTTTTGTTCAATATCGGTGCGGGTGTTTGCCAGGTCATTCTGTGCCGTCGATAGCCGGTCTTTGACCAGGGTCGCTTGCGATTTAGCGATAAACCATGCAATGGCGCCTCCTGCCAAAAGTCCACCCGCAGAGGCAATTGCCAGCCAGTATGTTTTCATGAAATTATGTCTCCGGCAACTTTTTATGCTTACACACAGGGACGCGGGCACCGTGTCCCTGCTTTGAGATTCCAATACGTTGAATTTAGTCGTTTACGGCAACAGCTTTTTTTTTAGCGCCTACCCTTGTGGCCGGTCAATGGCGGGGGATGCCTCCCCGCGCTACGAAATCTGTGGTTCCCATGCTTTTTTTATCGTCTG
>CAYHFB010000523.1:0-2817 GCA_964355695.1 uncultured candidatus Brocadiaceae bacterium | reverse complement strand
AGGTATGCCAACCGTCCCCGGTTGACATTATGATTTTTTTCTTATCCCTCTGGATGTGGATGAAACATTTACTACGAATTCCCTTGCGCTGTTTCCCAATAACAGTATCTGTTACGGCGACAGCGGGACGCGGTGACTATGGTACTTTAGGCAGCATGCATACCCGCTTTTCCTCGCACGTGCTATCCCACAGGTGTGATGGTATCTGGTTCAGCATGGTCCAGTAAGATTTGTCGATTAATGGTATCAGTTTGTTTAGTGCGGACATAACGTTTGACACGTACGGCGTGTCTTTCATCAATGAGGCGGTAAGGGGGCAGGTTGCGTCAATGAGTAGTTCCCATTCGCCTTCAGGGGTCAGGTTGGGATAGAACGGATACAGGCGGCACGCAATGGGGCGGTGATCGTGGATGAAGCATTTTACGCCGTCGGTGAAGTTGCACACGCTACCGATGATTTCCAACATGCCTCCGGCCAGATTGAGCGTCTCGTTGCAGATATGGTTACCGCTACGTTTGAAAATAAACTCGTCCTCGAAGGGCATTAATACGGACAAGGGTTTTTGCTCGCAACGTCCATCGCACTTTTCTATACAGGGCATAAAGCCAAAGTTGGTTGCATAGATTTCTTCGTAGGCCTTAAATAGCTTTGCTTTGTCCATAGTTGTTTACCTGTCTCCGTTTTATTAAAGTTAGCCATAGCGGTATTTACGGAAGGACGCGCCATCAGCCGCCCTGCTTACACATCAACAAATAGCTCAACGAATCGCTCAACCAGATACGCAAGGTATTCTATGTCTATGTAGGCCTCAGCGTTTTTGTCCAGAAAGAGTTTGCAACTGGCCGGAAACTCATCATCCGCCTCCCAGAAACACAGATACAAGGGGATGCGTGGCAGGAGGTCAAAACGGCAAAGATAGTCTGCCTTCATCTTGCCCGTGTCTTCCCTTCCTCCCATTTCCTTGCAGCGACGCTTAAGGCCATCCATGTTTTTATTGAAGGTGGACGCGGTTTTCTCTTCCGCGCTACGTTGAAATGCCTTTACATGGGATGCGGTATTGGGAAAGTGTCCCAAGGTAATCCAATCCCCGCTTAACGGTCTGTCGCCTTTCCTGCGAATATAATCATATATAATGATTTTCGACCACGAATCATGGCAGTAGACGTCATTTTCAAACAATCCTTCACGCCTCATTTCAAATGGGCGGTTCAACATGGAAAGGTGTATGGATTCGCAGCCGTTTTTCTTTTCGCAAGACCCGCCTACAGCAACGGACGTTTCTTCGAAATGTACGCGTTTTGCATCGGCTTCCAATGCATTACTCACACGCTCGTAGTTGTCGTCCATCGTGATGGCTGTTTTTTGCGAAACCGGCTCGTTGTTCTCTTTGGCAATGGAAGGGCAATCCGTTACCTTTTGCCGTCCGTTCATTACCCTGGCGGCAAACGCCATACAGGTAGGCACACCGCACTTGCCGCAGTTAGTTTTGGGTAGTTTTTTGTATATCTCGATCATTGTTTTTTCCTAGCCGTGCGATTTTTGCTTTGTTATACGTTGTCATCCGGTTTGGTAATTCAATATGAATCAACGGTTAAACAAAAGCATGTGAATTTTTAGCGCTATTGGGTATCACGAATACGTAAGGACGTCTGCGGTGAGTTATTACTCTATGATGGTAACGAGAGGGCTACTGAATTCCTGATTGATGAAAATAGTGGAAAGTACCGGGAAGATAGTATCTGTCAAGCCAGTGCAGAGCTACCGTATTTTCTAATCACGGTTCTTTTTTCGATTTCTTCCGCTAAACCTTCCATTTCTTCACTTTTTGGCTCTGCAAAAGCCTCGCCCACCTGATAATGGAATATGGTGTCAACACCTTCACGGAACATACGCTCGGCAGTATCCGTCATGTCTAAAAGTCTGATGTCAATATTGCTTAGCGTGTACGTTATTTGATCGAAAAGAACGCTGGCCGCAACACCAGAGTACACAAAGGAATGCTGACACAAATTGCCTTCAATCCCATGCATGAACCCTTCTATTTGGGCAATTTGATTTTGCAGAAATATTATCGATTTTTCCAAGTTTTTTCTGGTTAGTTGCGAGGCCTTCAAGTAATCAATGTGAGCATCGGGTTCTTTCGTTATGATGGTGTCTTTATTTCTTGTTCGCAGTGAAATGTGACTGTTAATACCCTGTAACTCTTCGGTTAGCCTGTCTAATCGTACCTCTATCATTTCAAAGTTTGCGACGTCCTTATAGTAACAATTACTACCGAGTTTCTCATAAAATGCCACTATCTCCGTCAGCAAGCTGTCGAGTTCTTTTGCGCTGTACGAGAAAAATACCGGTTCATTCCTGAAGGCATCAACCTTCTGATGTTCAGCCTGTTTTTCCAGGATGTTTTTAATGCCGCTCTTGATGTCCATAATCGTATTGAAAACAGGGGTCTGGAATAGCTTTGTTATGATTCCTTGAGTGGCGGCATCTTTTCCAGACTCCTTCTTGCTCAGGATCATAGCTTCCACTGCATGAATTTTATCCAGAATGCCTTGATAGGAGCTTTCTTTTAAGGGTTTGGTAAACAGCAACGTTTGCAACTCCTCCAGCGTAAGGCGGGCGGCTTTTTTTTCCGGCTCCGAAGCCAGGACTCCTACGTCGTGCAATGTATGGTAAAACATTTCAAATTTATTGTGCCGGCTAAATATCTTTTTAAACGGTTCCTCGGACGCCTTGTTGTTTTCCACGTGCCTGATCAATTCCGCCAACTGGTCAATGACGTCTGACAACTCGGTTAATAGCGGCACGTGTCTTCTG
>CAYHFB010000522.1:0-2827 GCA_964355695.1 uncultured candidatus Brocadiaceae bacterium | reverse complement strand
ACACTGTCTTATTCACTTGAATTTGATAAAAATCTGATCCTTCAAAATACAGCCTGACAACGCGCTTCAACGGACGACCAAAAAATGCTGTCGCTGGGTTTTTCATTAGCCAGATGAAATATTTATCATGATAAGAGGGGTTTCATGAACCAGGAATTTAAAGTTGTTGTAGAAAAGCATTCGGATGGATACGTTGCATATCCTCTGGGATTAAAAGGAGTGGTCGTTAGTGAAGGGGATCGCTATGAGGAAGTTCTTTCGAATGTAAAATCTGCAATAAAATTTCATGTTGTAACATTTGGCAATGAAATATTTGAGGAAGAAGAACCGGTAATTGAAGCATTCATCGCAGAAGCTGGTGTATCAGTTTAATGCCTAGATTTCCCATTGATGCTCCCAAATCTAAAGTTATAAAAGCATTAAACCTTCTTGGGTTTGAATTAGTAAGAGAGAAAGAACATATTGCGGATGGCAAAAAGCGCCGCCGTTGATTTTTGCTGTTAGGCAATAACTAAGGATTGGAGTTTCTCCATGATTTCTGATTTGATTTTGTTTTTGAAATAGTTAAGATGTGAGTATGCCCAGAATTGCTCGTGTGGTTGTGCCGGAAGTGCCACGATAGTTATCAAGGAGACACAAAGTTGAGGATTGATGGGCTTATCTGGTTTGACGACATAATCGAAAAACTCATTAGCAAACACAATGTTAAACAAAATGAAGTCAGGGAAGTTCTGTCCAGTAAGCCTCATTTTAGATTTGTAGAGAAAGGACACCGGTCGGGCGAGGATGTTTATGCAGCTTTGGGACGTTCCCACAGTGGGCGTTACATCATTGTCTTTTTTGTCCACAAAACGGACAAACGAGCTTTGATATTATCGGCGCGGGATATGACAAAAACTGAGAGGAAGTTATATGGAAAAACATAAAAGTTCAATATCGCAAGCAACGTCTTACAAGGAAATTGGCGCGTTTTGGGATACACATGATTTAGCGGATTTTTGGGATAAAACCAAGGAAGCCTCTTTTGAGAGCGCTATTGAATCTGAGGTTACTTATTACGCTGTTGACAAAATACTTTCCGAAAAGATTCAGGAGATCGCGCAAAAACGTGGAGTCACCGCCGATACCTTAGTTAATCTTTGGGTTCAGGAAAAACTACAAGCCGGTTAGCGTGAGGTACGAAGCCCAACAAATAGTTGGAAGCAACGAACGGTTGATGTTGGGCTTCACTCCCGTTCAGCCCAACCTACTTTACTGGGCAGCCGCATCTACAAAAAAGGCGTTGTGTCTAATGTGGTAACAGCAAACAAAGGAAGATTATGAACCCATACCATACGTGTCTTTATACTATAAGAAACAAAATGCAGTTGGATGAAGCTGCCGAAAAAGGCACACGCTTTGCCTTTAGAATCAATATGTCATGGACTGGAGCCAGTGCAGAATTTGAATTGAGAAATATGCGGGTTTTCATTTGAAGCTGCCTATGGTCAGCCAGGAAAGGACTTCTGCGAAGTTCACAATATTCGAGTACTTTCTGAAAGCAACGAAGGAGAACCGACAACAACCCTTGATGATATTTCTGTCTTATGCTCCAATTGTCATCGGGTCATCCATCGAAAAAAGCCTGCATACACAATTGATGAAATTAAATCATTTATGGAAAAAAACACAGCAAATTGATGCCGCCAAAAATAAGGGACTTGATAACTGAATTAGAGAAGGCTGGGTTCGTGAATCGCGGAGGCAAAGGAAGCCACCGAAACTTTGTCCACCCGCATAGACAGAAACCCGTGACAATATCGGGTAAACCTGGAAATGATGCAAAACATTATCAGGTACGGGCGGTACGCCTGGCACTGGAGGAGTCAAAGGAATGAAAGACAGCGCTAAATACGCAAAAATCGTTGAGTGGTCTGAAGAAGATCGGTGCTACGTCGGAAGCGCGCCCGGGCTGATTATCGGCGGTTGCCACGGCGATGACGAGAGGCAAGTATTCGAGGAGCTTTGTCAGATTGTCGAAGAAGCCGTAGAACTCTATCGGAGGGACAGGAAACCTTTACCACCAGCGACCTCTGGCCGCGATTTTGCTAATCTTATGCAGAACGTCGCATAACAAATCAATCCAGCCAACCGCGAAAAACGCGGTGGCTGATTTCGGTCGTTAGCCAAATTTATTTAACTTCAGAGAACATAACAACCTATAGGAGGGAATTTTATGCAAAAAGTAATTAACGCCACCTTTGATGGAAAAGTTTTGCATCTGGAAAACCCTATAAAAATTGAACCAAATACCCGGGTTAGGCTTACAATTGAACTATTCGAAACATCTGATAAAAAAAAACGGTCTTTTCTTCAAACAGCAAAATCCCTTAAAATTGACGGGCCTTCTGACTGGTCTGAAAAATTTGAGGAATATCTCTATGGCAAAGATAAAAAGTTAAATGAATAAGGTTTTCCTGGATGCGTCATATGCGATTGCTCTTTCTTCTCCAAAAGACAAACATCATAAAAAGGCGCTAAAACTTGCTACGGAATTGGAAGTCAAGGGTCTTAAAATGGTTACAACGAATGCCGTGTTATTGGAGATCGGTAATTCTTTGGCTAAATTTCGGTTCCGCCAGGCAGCCGTTGAATTGATTGATTCCATTGAAAACGACCCCTCCATAGAAATAATTCCAATTACTGAGGAGTTGTATCAACGAGGCTTTGATCTCTTCAGAAATAGAATGGACAAAGAATGGGGATTAACGGATTGCATATCTTTTATTATTATGGAAGATTTTGGTATCAAGAAAGCATTAACCACCGACGAACATTTTCTGCAAAA
>CAYHFB010000521.1:0-2836 GCA_964355695.1 uncultured candidatus Brocadiaceae bacterium | reverse complement strand
GGTTGTCCCTCCAGGGCTAACGAAAAACAAACACCCTTTTTTTCTAACATTAAAATAATTATGAATATGAGACCAAGAATTCCTGAAAATATAACGCCTTTCGAGTATTTTACCACTTTGTTAAAAGACAGAGTCAACCTCACTGACGAACCCAAGATATCCAGCCTTACCGCAGTCATTCGATTTGAGCTGACGGATGGGGACGCTGGGACTTGGGACGTTGTTGTGGTGAAGGGGTTGGTAAAGGAAGTCGTCAGAAACTCAAAGGAAACACCCACGTGCACACTCAGAATGTCCAGCGCCATTTTTTTAGATATTATTAAACGGAGGGTCACGCCACAGCATGCCTTTTTTCAGAGAAAGGTAGATATCGAAGGAGATATGTTTATAGCGCTCAGAATGAATATTCTGGTTACCTTCATGTAATGCTCAATTTTGCTGTCAGGCACACGTTCTTGAAAAAATATATCTCTATCATTATTCGTTATAAGATTGCCATTCTGTGCGGTATCGTTGCAGCAACGGCATTTCTTGGATATCACGCCACCCGGATGCGGACAGATAATTCTATAGAAATATGGCTGTCGGACGATGATAAAGACCTGGCCTACTACCGGTCGTTTCTGGATAAATTTGGGGACGAGGAGTTTTTGGTCGTTGCCTTTAGCGCCGTCGATATGTTCTCCCCCAATTGCATCCGGGAAATTAATACCATTGCGGAGAAGATGAAGAAACTGGATGGCGTAAAAAGGGTCGCTTCTCTGGCAGGGGTGTATAAGGATAAGGTGGCTTCTCCGCATTTTAATGAAATCCTGCACAGACAAAACCGCCCAATCCTTGCGCTTTTTAAACGGCAAATCACCACAGACCCGGCATACCAAAAGACCCTTATCTCTAAAGACGGCAAGACGACGGCCATCGTTGCCGTTGTCAAATGCGTTGGGCCTGAATCAAGAAAACAATTGGTGGCAGAGGTAAAAAAACTCCTTACCGGCGTGGTAGAAAAGCAAAGAGCCACCGGCAACAAGGTACGAACCTACCACGTTGCAGGACCTTCGGTGGTGAACGCGGAATTGGACCGTATGTCAAAGCAGGACATGGCGCGGTTCACGCCGCTGATGTTTGGGTTGTCCGTTATCGTATTAGGGTGTTTGTTCAGGAGGGCGTCCGGCGTATTAATTCCGGTGATTACGGTTGGGGTCTGCTTTGTCTGGGTAACGGGCTGTTTTGTCCTCTTCGGACAGACGATGAATATGATTTCAAACATGTTGCTCCCCCTGACCTTTATTGTTTCTCTTGCGACCGCGATACACCTTATCAGCCATTACTACCACGCACTGGCAACGGATCACGGTTGTTATGACACGCAGGGAAGCCATGAAGACGCGTGTGCATCCACCGGAAGCGAGTCCCGTAATAGAGCCGCAATTTCCCATACACTACGGCACGTTGGGGTTCCAATCCTGATGACCACCATTACAACGGTCATAGGATTCCTCTCGTTAGTAACCAGCAACATCCCGCCGGTTCGCGTTACCGGCCTGTTTATGGGTGGTTGTGCCGTGCTGACTTTTATTGTTAGTATGACAATGATACCAATACTGCTCTCCTTCGTTCCGCTTGGCGATAGGATTGTGATGAATATCCGCAAGAGGTTTTGTTTGTGCCGGACGCCACAGATAGCGGATGGCGTGGTAGCAAGCATGGGGAGTAAACGGGCTGGCACCGTAACGGTAATGGAGGAGGAAGAACGGGGCATCAGCGCCTTGTTGGACAGATTATGGCACTTCGTTACAAGGCATCATAATGGCATTTTGTTGTCTACGCTCCTGGTCGGAGCGGTATTTATTTTCTTTACCTTACGGGTTCAGGTTGAATCCGATATCATGTCTTCCTTTCCTAAGAATAGCCATATTATGCGGGACAACGCCTTTATTGAAAAACATATCATGGGACTGCTTCCCGTGGAAATAGTGGCCGATACGGCGAATGGGGCAAGCATATTGCAACCGAATGTCTTGAAAAACCTTGTTTACCTCCAACAGTATCTCTCCATTATGCCGGAGGTGACAAGCGCCTGCGCCATTACAAATTATATACAACGGGCAAATCAATTTGTCAACGGCGATAAGCCGCAGTATTACACCCTGCCGGAAACGGAAAAGGAGGCTTCTGATTACTTGAAACTGGCATCGGTCTACGGGGACAAATACGTAGGCACACTCTATGCGAATAACTATACAAGCGCAAGGACGTCCGTACGCATGAAACAGGTTGGTTCAAACCGGTACGGGGAGATTGTTGCTTCAACAAAAGAGTTCATCAAAAACAAATTGGACACGAAAGACCTATCATGGCACATTACCGGAATAGTACCGCTGATGATTAACGTTCAGGACAATATCCTCTGGAGTGAGATTCAATCATTTTCACTGGCTTTTTTGCTTACGTTTATTTCAACGGCGATTGCCTTGAAATCCGTTAAAATCGGGCTTATCAGCGTTATACCGAACCTCTTGCCCATTACGGTAACGATTGGGCTTATGGGTATATGCGGGATGAGGCTGGATGCGGCGACTATCATGATTGCCAGTATTGCCCTGGGGATTTCCGTCGATAATACGATCCATATTTTCTACCGGTTTAAAAAGGAGTTGTCTATCAACGGAGACCATGCAAAGGCCATGCGTGCGACCTTGCAAGGGGTCGGGAAGACGGCCTTATTCACCTCACTCTCGGCGGCCTTCGGGTTCATGGTCTTTTCATTTTCAAGTTTCAAGCCGGTGCAATATTTTGGTTTCCTGACGTGCGTTACCCTGCTAAACGCCATTGTGTC
>CAYHFB010000520.1:0-2845 GCA_964355695.1 uncultured candidatus Brocadiaceae bacterium | reverse complement strand
AATAAACAAGTACTTTACCATTTTTACCGGATGAAAATCAAATTCAAAGTGTGAATATGTCCGCGTGGCCGGCTGAGTGCCTTGTTATGCCAACTCATTTTAAGGTTTTTGTTTTGTAGATCAAACCTTCAGGTTTGATGTTTGTTGCGCTTGATACCGGCGCAGGCATTTTGAGTGCGGTTTCCTGACGCGCGGCGGTGCAATGCGGGAGTCCATCAGGGCTGATAAAATAAAAATACTTGCAATTTTTTTTGTTTTTGCTAAACTGACAACCCGGTAGGGGAAAAGCGATTTCCTATCACCCCCTATGTATTTCCCTCCTAAAATGTTTTTTCCGTGACCTTCACGCCCTTCGCGGTTAAAATCTCCTTTTGCTGTGGTTTGGTCGTACTAATGAAATCTTTATTAAATACTCAGGTAGATCGGCTGAAGGCTGAAGGTTAAATACTAAAAGCTTCCGGCAGGCAAAGGCATTTACCTTCAGCCTTTAGCCTAAACACCAGAACCGTTTTCTACCACGTTACCGATATGCTTGCAACCGCTACGGCGTGCAGTACCATTTCCGGGGATAATTTGTCAGGAGGATTTTCGTGGCATTGATAAGCTTGCAGGACGTAAGCATGGGCTTTGGAAAGCCTTTGTTGCTTGAAGACGCACAGTTACAAATTGAACGCGGCGAAAAGGTGTGCCTCCTTGGCCGCAACGGCGCCGGCAAGTCCACCTTGCTAAAACTGATTAATGGCGACCTACCGCCCGATTCCGGCGAGATTATCAGGCAAAAGGGGATGCGTACCGCATACCTTTCCCAGGATATCCCCAAAGACCTGGAGGGTACCGTATTCAACATCGTATCGGGCAGCGCCGGGTCGGCAGACCACCACCAATCAGGCCACCATGTCGATACGGATTGGAAACGGCAGCACCGGGTGGAGAAGGTGCTTTCTCAAATGCAATTAGACGGCGACGTCGAATTCAATTCCCTTTCCGCAGGACTCAAACGCCGGGTGCTGCTCGCCCGTGAGCTGGCGTGCGACCCGGACATCTTGCTGCTCGACGAGCCGACCAACCATCTGGACGTCGATTCAATCCGCTGGCTGGAGGAATTTCTCATACGTTACAACGGCACGATACTCTTCGTTACCCACGACCGTGCGTTCCTGCAGAAACTGGCCACCCGCATTATCGAACTAGACCGGGGACGCCTTTCAAGCTGGGCGTGCAATTACGAGACCTTTCTCGTGCGCAAGCAGGCGATGCTTGACGCGGAAGAGGGACAGCAGGCGATTTTTGATAAAAAACTGGCGCTGGAAGAGGTTTGGATAAGGCAGGGGATCAAGGCGCGCCGCACGAGGAACGAGGGTCGCGTGCGGGTACTGGAAGGCATGCGCAGGGAGCGGAGCGAGCGCAGGCAGGTCATGGGTGTTGCGCGTATGCAAACCCAGGATGTCGAACGTTCCGGCGCGCTGGTGGTGAAGGTTGAGCATATTTCCTACGGCTATGACGCAGATCTGGTGGTCAACGACTTTTCAGCGGCAATTATGCGGGGCGACAAAATCGGGATTATCGGACCCAACGGTTCCGGCAAGACCACGCTTCTCCGCCTGCTGCTGGGGGAATTGGAGCCGCAACAGGGAACTGTGCGCATGGGGACACGTCTCAACGTCACCTATTTTGACCAGCTCCGCGCACAACTAAAAGAGAATAAATCGGTATTTGACAACGTGGGGGACGGCAACGACGTGATTACCTTTAACGGGAGGCCGCGCCACGTCATCAGCTATTTGCAGGATTTCCTGTTTTCTCCCGAACGTGTGCGCGTCCCCGTGAGCGCGCTATCGGGCGGGGAACGCAACCGGCTCCTCCTGGCCCGCCTGTTTACCAGGCCTTCCAACGTCCTCGTGATGGACGAACCTACAAACGACCTGGACATAGAGACACTGGAGCTTTTGGAAGAGTTACTTTTGGACTATCAGGGAACCCTGCTTCTGGTCAGCCATGACCGCGCCTTTCTCAATAACGTAGTCACCAGCACCTTTGTGTACGAGGGCGGTGGGAAGATAAATGAGTACGTCGGCGGGTACGACGATTGGCAGCGCCTGGTAGAAGAAAAAAAGAAGGCGTCGCAGGAGAAAACCCCGGCGAAGTCTGATACGGCGCGCAAGCCGGGCGAGCGCCAACGCAAACTCAGCTTCAAGGAACAACGCGAACTCGACGCCATCCCGCCGCGCATCGAAGCCCTGGAGGCGGAGCAACGCCAACTGTACCAAACCATGAGCAACCCCCTCTTTTTTCAAAAGGGGAAGGAAGAGATCGCGCAAACCAAGACCAGGGTATCCGTCATTGAAAAAGAACTGGCCGTCGCCTTTCAACGCTGGGAGGCGCTGGATGGCACGCGTTTGCAAACGCCGTAGCGTCGCGCCGTGTAGCGCAGGCATCCTGCCTGCCGAACTCGCACCCATGTCTGCCAAGGCAGATATTTTCAGCTTACAATAGCGGCTTATTCAGACACAAATTACACGGGTTTGCACGAATGTATACGAATTTAAATTGGGCCTTTGGCAACTTATTGGTGTTCACACGTAAAAGGACACGGGCACCGTGTCCCTACAACAGCTTTGAATTTCCCGTACGTTAAATTAGGCCTACCGGCTGCATGTAGCGCAGGCATCCTGCCTGCCGAACTCGCACCCGTGTCTGCCAAGGCAAATATTTTCAGCTTACAATAGCGGCTTATTCAGACACGAATTACACGGGTTTGCACGAATGTATACGAATTTAAATTGGGCCTTTGGCAACTTATTGGTGTTCACACGTAAAAGGACACGGGCACCGTGTCCCTACAACA
>CAYHFB010000519.1:0-2890 GCA_964355695.1 uncultured candidatus Brocadiaceae bacterium | reverse complement strand
CAACGTCTTCCTCAGTTCCTCCGCTGCTTCGGTGTGCTTGCCTGCCCATATCAGTACGAATGCGTATTTCCTTCTGACCTGGATGTCTTCGGGCAAGGCATTAAGGATTGTTTTGTACTCGGAAAGTGACTCGTCGTATTTTTTCGTCCAGCTCAGTATCTCCGCCAGACCCAACCGGGCAATGCAGTTCTCCGGGTGTTTTTCTAAATAACCCCGGTACAGATAGCCCGCTTTTCCATAATCTTTCCTTGCTCTGGAAAGGTCTGCCGTAAGCAACTTTGCCTCATCATTCATTTTATTCAGAGGTATTCGTTTTAGTATCCTGAAGGAATCGTCTCTATTTCCCTGCCAGAAAAGCACCGTTGCCATTTCAACTTGTGCCTCATAAAGGCGCGGCTTTTCCTTACAAAGTTTTTTGTATTCGTGAAGCGATTCTTCATAGCGTTTAACGCAGCTAAGCGCCTTGGCAAGCTCCCAGCTTACCGTCCAGTTGGAAATGTCTTCATTTGCAACCATTGATTCAGCAGGCAGGGTTTTGACCTTCCGGTATTCCTGAATAGATTCCTCAAATCGCCCGCTCCAGGTGAGCGTCCGAGCCAATGCAATACGTGCGGCGCGGTGATCAGGGAGCGTTGTGAGGATTGTTTCATACTCGAAAACAGATTCGTCATACTTTTTCGTCCAACTCAGTATCTCGGCAAGGTTCAACCTGGCCTTTAAATCTTCCGGGTGTTTTTTTAAGTAATCACGGTACAGATAGCATGACTTTTTATAATCCTTCCTTGCCATAGAAAGGTCAGCCGTAAGCAGCTTTGCCTCGTCATTCATTTTACGCTGAGGTATCCGTCGCAGTATCCTGATGGCTGCATCGCCCTTTCCCTGCCAGAACAGAACCGTAGCCATTTCAACCTGAGCCTCATAAAGGCGCGGTTTTTCCTTACAAAGTTTTTTGTATTCGTTAAGCGCTTCTTCATAGCGTTTAACGTAGCTAAGCGCCTTGGCAAACTCCCATCGTATTGTCCAGTTTGCAATGTCTTCATCCGCAATCTTCGATTCAGCAGGCAGGGTTTTGACCTTCCGGTATTCCTGAATTGATTCCTCGAAACGCCCGCTCCAGGCAAGCGTCTGCGCCAGTGAAATACGGGCAATGCGATGATCCGGGTGCGTTTGGAGAATGGTATGGTATTTAGTAATGGACTCCTCGTACTGTTTCATCCACCCTAATATTTCGGCCAGTTTTAACTGAGTCTGAAGAGAATCGGGTGATAGCGCCAGCGCCTTTTTGTAGAAATCTTCAGAGGTCGCCCACTCGCTCTTTCGTGAGTAAAGGGCGGCAAGGTGGAGAAGGGAGTCCACGTCCAGCGGTGTTTTGCCTTTATAGCGCCGGTACAGGTTAATAGCTTCGTCGATGCGGTTGAATTGCGCTAAGAGAGCCGCCGCGTTCTTAACGGCAGCAAAGTTCTCAGTATCGTTTTGAACGAGCTTTTCATAGACGCCGAGAGCTTCCTTGAACCTTTGGGTTGCCATGTACGAATCGGCAAGATGCGCCAGGGCGATGGGTGATTGCAAACCGGACTTTACGGCATTTTCGTAAAGAGGGATTGCGAGCGCAAACTGTTTTTCAGCAAAGCGGTTTTCCGCGCTCCTGAAAAGCACCCACTCGTTTTTCAACAGGTGGTACGTCACCGTGCTTATTGCGGCCACCGCAAGCAAAAGCGCAAAAAACCATAGTTGTTGTCTGTTTCGCATAGTGAACTACCGTGACACCGTAGTGTTTAAAATATTCCAGAAAAGCGCTATTCAGGTAGACTGGCTGAAGGATAAAACATGTTTGTTGCAAATATTAAGGCAGGCGAAGAGGTAAACCTTCAGCCTAAACACCCGTGTATTTACCGAAATACTTACACAACGTCAGAATATTCCTTCCCTCCTCAGTGCGATATGCAACTTCACTCATCACCGTGCAAATGATGGAAAGTCCCATGCCTCCCTCCGGCAGGGCATCAAGATTTTGGGGATCAAAATCCACCATTGCCGCCTTTTTAAACATAAACGTTTTGCCGGTATTACAGACCTGAAAAGATATGTGATTCTGACCAAGGGAGATGATCACGTCCACGTAGTGACCCGCGCATCCGTTATATGCATGTTCAATGGCATTGTTCACGGCCTCAACAACGCACACCTCAACCTGAAAGACGTCCGTCTCGTTCAGCGGTGTTTGCGCGCAGATGCCTCGCACCGCCAGTCCTACCAGGGATACGTTTTCCCGTTTACTTTCGATAGTGAGTTTGATAGTCGTTGAATTTAGCATTTTATAACTCCGACTTTTATGGCCGGTAGTGTAAGGATGAAAGAAATTATATTTCCTGTTGCAGTATTTTTATGGCTTTTTCGTGTTTGCCAGGGCGCTCAGCGCCTCTTCCTCGGAAACAAAGATTTGAAATACCCTGTTCATGCGGGTGAGGCGGAAGAGGCTCATGACCGTATCCCGTACCCCGCAAATCACCAAGTCGCCGTTATTGCCGATTGTTTTTAAACTCGACACAATGGCTCCCAGCCCGCTGCTGTCAATAAAATCAACCAACGAAAGGTTTAAAACAATACGGTTGTTGCCGCCGTTAACCCAATCTACCATCTTTCCCTTGAAATCAGTGGCAGAAGAGGCGTCAATCCTTTTTTCCAGCGGTTTTACAATCAAAACGTTGCCTATTTTTTTATCTTCCAGTTGCATGTTTATTCTCCATAATTGTTGGTGTTTGTAGCGCGGGAGTTTTCTCGCTCCCAGTTGCCGGCTTCTCTTTTTTAAATGTCCCGTAAGGACTTTCATGCCTGACTTTCAATTTCCTATACAGGTCGCTCCTACGGAGCTTTTGCGGTGTTCAGATTC
>CAYHFB010000518.1:0-2896 GCA_964355695.1 uncultured candidatus Brocadiaceae bacterium | reverse complement strand
AGCCGAAGGCCTAATTTAATGTATAGGAATTTCAATGCAACAGTAGGGCGACCCTTTAGGGTTGCCACCCCGGATGCGTGTTCAAACAGTAGCAAGGCTAAAGCCTTGCCCTACGTATAAACAGAAAAAAGTCGCCGAAGGCCTAATTTAATATTACTTGGGTAATGTACAATTTTTCCTCAAACAAGGACATATTTTCTCAGTCATTGTGTGTTATTGAGACATCCGCTGAAAAATGTCCGGTGTAACCGGGACGGCAAAACCTATTATTATGGATAGGGAGGCAGGAGTAAGCCTGGCACGGACTGAATTAGCTAAGATATTACCCATTAATTAGTTACACAATTCAGCAATCCGTGATTAACCGTCGTTTCCGCTGAGAAAACAGCATTTTTTCCCCCTAAGCAAATGTATATGCAGCCGTTGGTATCATGTTTGCGACACTGATAATCGGCAAATGGTGGGGAAACCCACCCCAGCAATCCTACCAGGAGGGGAATTCTGAAGGATGGGTAAATTTAAAAATAGAAACTTATGAGAAAAATACAAAAGTAGCGCCACAAAGGGAGGTCTGACTATCATGGAAAACGCACGTATGACTCACCAACAAACCACTCATTATCCCAATATGTTTGACAAAGAAATAAAGACGTTTGATCTGTGGGTAAAAAACGTAAATTACCAGTTGTTTCTGGAATACACGCATTCGAACGAATATTACGTGAGAAATAAGGTAATCTCCAGTGGTTTTGGAATGGCAAACTAGTGGTTGGTTCGTTACATAATGTTGCAACGATGCGGCGCTAAGCTTACGTATCGCCTGTGTGCCACAGAACAACCGGCATTGCAGCAACCACTTTATCAAACCTGAAGGTTTGAGCTACAAAAGTGCGGCAGCTTCCCCTGCCTGCCAAAGAACCATTCCGCTCCGCTTCACTTCAGATGCCGCATTTTCCATAAACATAAACAAAAATGTACGCCATACTTTCGCCGTACCCCATCCAGAAACCACATCAACCCACACAAAAACAAACAGGAATTAAATTCCTTTGAATGGCTTGAAAATACTGATAGAATGCAAGCGCCGCAGAACAACCATGAAAAGGATACAAACAGGCAATAAACCCTTGGTAATTATCCTTGTAATTTAAAAACTATTATGTATGATAAAACTTAACACTTAATTCCGCATACTTTTGAGATTGTAGAGTGAAAAAGACTATGGCTGAAGATTCGCTTGAAGGTGACGTTGAAAACATAAGGATGTCAATAGGTTCTCATATCGAAGAACTGCGGCGACGCGTGATATATTCTCTGATTGCCGTTGTTTGCTGTTTTATCCTGTGCTGGTTTTTTAAAATAGAAATCCTCGATATCGCAAAAAACCCCCACAAAATTGCCATGACAAAGGCAAACCTTTCCACAGAATTGCAAGTATTAAGCTATCAGGAAGGTTTCTACGCATACATGAAGCTGTGCTTCATCACGGCCCTGTTTTTAGCCTATCCATTGATAATCTATCAAGTATGGCGTTTTGTAAGCGTGGGGCTTTACATGAAAGAGCAGCGATACATTCTGCTCTATCTTCCTGTTTCTTTCGTTGCATTTGTCGTTGGGGGACTGTTCGGATATTTTTTGCTTATTCCCTTCGGCCTGCAATTCCTGATCGGCATACTTGGCCCCGGCATACAACCCATAATTACCATGGAACAATATGTCTCTTTCGTGTTCATGCTTACCGTTGCGCTGGGGTTGGTGTTCCAGTTGCCCCTTGTTATGATGCTGCTGTCAAAGATTGGGTTTATCGCGCCTGAGAAGTTCATTGCGTGGCGGAAGTATGCCATCCTTGTTATCTTCATCATCGCCGCCGTGGTTACGCCGCCCGACCCCTTTACTCAGACAATGACGGCCGTCCCTATGATCGTCCTGTATGAGCTGGGGATACTGATTGCGCGCCCTTCCAGAAGGGGTTTTATTTTTCTGGGCACCATCGTGGGGGTTGGGGGTTTCACCTTGTTTGCCATACTTTTTTATCTCTCGCACAAAAGCGGTGAAATCAAGCTGGTGAATACGCAGGGAGAGGTTCAGTTCCAGTATCCCGGAGTCGCTGAAAAGATAAATCCGGCAAAACCCACCCGTTTGAAGAGGGACATTATCATAAAAACCGGGTATGGCGGCAAGACCTCTTTTTCCATTAATAAAGGGGTTAAACTAGGGGTAGATGCCCATACCGAGGTACAATTTTTAGACCCATGCAAGCTGCGGCTTAAAACAGGCCAGATTCTCATTACGATAGTTGAGTCAGGCGCGCCCATGGAGATTGACACGCCCAACGGCACGGTGCGGACGAAGAAGGGTACGCTTAACATCCAGGCGCGCGAACTGGTCACGATAGTCACCGCGGTAAAGGGCGACGCCACCTTATTACTGGAGGGTGAAGAAAAGAAATTGCTGGAAGGACGTCAGCATAAGATGTCAATCGGCGGGGAACCCGTTGACGTCGGGGACATTATCAATTGGTCTGAAGGTGTTTTGACGAAGGATGGGAAGAAAGATTAGTACCTTACCGATTCAAAACTGCAATAAAAAACAAGTTATTTTGTAACTACTCCGTCTCTAAAGCAAAGTTGCCAGGGATTTAATCAAAAACCATTTTCACGCAAAGGCGCAAAGACGCAAAGAATAGACAATACAATCTATAGATAAATCAAATATTCAGGAGAACAATTGAACGAGTTGTCAATGGCTTACAGGATTCAGTGCTTATGCTTTCCTTTGCGCTCTTTGCGGCTTTGCGTGAGACAGGCCTGAGTAGTTACGTTATTTTGTTGTCATACCAGGAATCCCTCTGTAGAAGCGGCGAGTAAGGCATTTTATAATGTACGGTTTTTCTATT
>CAYHFB010000517.1:0-2920 GCA_964355695.1 uncultured candidatus Brocadiaceae bacterium | reverse complement strand
TCACTCCATTTCCTTGATTCGTTCGAGTTGTGCTTCTTAACTTAACACCTATGGGGTTTCCCCGCCCTTTACTGTCAGGGTTGCAGCCCTTGGCACCTACCCAAACAGTGGCAAGGCTAAAGCCTTGCCCTACGTACAAAAGCACGAAAATCGGTAAACCCTATCCCGCTTTTTCCTTCCACCTTACCGGGCAAATCTTCACGGTTTTATCCTTGCCCGACATCCATACTTCCCCCTCCTGGATGGTGCACGGGAAGTCCATCGTGCGTTGCGACAACGCGGCCATTTCCTGGATGGCGTCCGTTGGCAGGTTTATTACCGACAGATTTTTGAAACGAGTAACATCGTCATGTATTTTTTTCCACCAGGCGTTTGCGCTATTGCCGTTGTAGGTGTAAATAATAACCTCCCTGGCGCGGCCACAGGCCTTGCGGATTTGTTTCTCGTCGGGTTGTCCGATCTCTATCCAGACATCAATATTCCCGGTTAAATCCTTTCGCCACAGGTCTGGCTCATCACCGCTGCTCACGCCTTGCGTGAAGACAAGGTCTTCGTGGGCGTTTAGGGCAAATGCCACTAACCGTGCCATCATACGGACGTCATTCTCCGACGGGTGCCGTGCGATGGTGAGCTTGTGGTCCTGAAAGTAATTACGGTCTATGTCCGCTACGTTCAACTCGACTTTGAAAATGGTTGCTTTTATTGCCATAGGTATAATTCCCCTGCCGATAAAATGATACAACCCTGCAAACGATGCATCATCATTTGATGGGTATTGTTTTTATAGAGATACGTTATAATATAGCAATTACGTAGAAAATGAAACGTATATCAACACTTAACCTTATGAGGGGAGATTTTTGGAATGGACACGTTCGTAAACGGCATGAGGCATCTTTGCGCCTGCGGGACAAAGCTCTTTGTTATGTTGACGCTGTTTGGCGCTTGCGCCTTGCCGGCGTATACCCAGGAAAATACGTGGAAGGCACTCAATGAAAACGCCACCTCGCTTTTTAAGAAAAAGAGATATTCGGACGCAACCAAGCCTGCAGAAGAGGCTCTGGCGGCAGCGAAAAATACCTTTTCCGACGGCGACGCTCGTATTGCCGATTCAATGAACTTGCTGGGCATACTGTATAGAACGTACAGCAGATACGCCGACGCCGAACCGCTTTTTCGCCAATCCCTCGCTATTTACAAAAAAACGAACGGCGAAAACCACCCCTCTGTCGCTAAAGCATTGTATGAGCTTGGCGAAACGTTTCTCCTTCAGGATAAATACGCTGAGGCGGAGCCGTTTTACAAACAATCTCTCGTTATATACGAGAAGGCGTGTGGCCCTGATTATCCCGGCGTTGATAACGCCCTGAACAGATTGGGCGATCTTTACCAGGAACAGAAGAAATGCGCGGAGGCAATACCGTTTTTCAAAAGGGCCTTGTCACTTGAAGAGAAAAAACTCGGCGCAGGCCACCCTGATCTTGCCTCAGCAATGAACAATCTTGCAACGCTTTATTACTGCCAGGGCGAAAATGCTACGGCAGAGTCCCTTTATAGGCAAGCACTCGCAATATATGAAAAAGAATACGGCAAAGACCACCCTTTGATTGCAACCATCCTGGAGAAAATGGCGGAGTTTTATGAGGGAACCGGAAAGAAGGACGAGGCGAAGCAGTTAACGGAAAGGGTCAAAAAGATTTATTCTCAGTGTCAGCAGTAAGAGGGGACGTTGTTTTGTTCGGGGGGAATGCACCGTAAGCGCTAACTTGTTTTTTTGACAGGATGACAGGATAGACCGGATAAACGATCACGTAAATAAAAATCTTCCTTTTTTTGGGAAATACCGGGTGAACCCCTTGTATTTGCTGGTTTAAACGTCGAAACCATGGATTGTTTTGCTCTATACTTAATAATTAACATGACAAAAAAATATCCCGTTAATCCTGTTATCCTGTCAAAAATTAAGTTGGAGCAGGTGGGTGGTGCGGTGGGATGGTTGGAACGGTGGGAAGACGGGACGGGACGGGACGGTTGGAAGACGGCAGGCAGGATGCCTGCGCTACGATTGCGCTACGATTGCGCTACGAAGGCGCTACGGACGTTGCGGCATCGACCAGCGCCCTGAACAGTGCGGCGTGGCGCGTGTCGATTATCAGGCGTTCTGGGTGCCACTGCACGGCAACGAGAAACGGGAGTCCCTCACATTCAAACGCCTCTATTATGCCATCCGAGGTACGGGCTGTGGCTTTCAGTCCCTTACCCAGATTCTTAACCGCCTGGTGATGAGCGCTGTTGGTATCAAGCGCGTCCGCCCCGATTATCTTGTGGAGAAGGGTGTGTTTTTCTATTGATACGGAATGGCTGCACTTCTCGCCTTTTGCCGGTTTATGGCTTAGGGCGTTTTTGGCCTCCGATGGGACGTCCTGTATCAGCGAGCCGCCATAAGCGACGTTTACCAACTGAGCGCCGTAGCATAGCGCCAGAATGGGTTTCTTCTTTTCCAGAGCAAGCTGCAAAAGGAGGTTGTCGAAAACGTCCTTGTCGGCGTGGACGCAATGAGTCTTTTCCCGCCTATCCTCCCCGTAGCGGGCGGGCGGCACGTCATCCCCGCCGGTGAGGAGTAATCCGTCCACCCGATCCAAAAGGCATTCCACGTCGTCCTTGTTCTTAATAAGGGCCAGCAAAAAAGGAATGCCTCCGGCCATAATGATGGCGTCAACGTAGTCCCGATAAACGAACGAATGCGGCTTCGTATCATCCTCATAATCACCATTGATGCCGATAATTGGTTTCATTCGAAAATCCTCGCGAATTCCACTCTTGGGAGGAGCGATGGGTGAGTCACTCCTTTGACCCGTACGTGTTAAGTTTAGAAATTAATAATTACCGTTAAACCTTTATTGGTGTTGCACCCAACGTG
>CAYHFB010000516.1:1321-2936 GCA_964355695.1 uncultured candidatus Brocadiaceae bacterium | reverse complement strand
TCGGGTTACCCGCAACACGCAGGAGCGTGCCGTGGGGACACGAGCGCCGTGTCCCTGCATTTCGCCCCAGCTTATCTTTAATGTTATCGTTTTTTCCCTTTACTCTTCAGACTCATTCGGGTTAATATTTAAGGCCTGTCACCCTGTATTTTTGTTGTGAATCGGCACAGACAAATAAAGATTATCCCGACCGACCACAAATCTGTTTACATAAAATTTCGAAAAAACACTATTTAAAGATAGGTTTCCATTAGCAAGCAAAAGGAGTTCTCCGTGGCAAGGAAAAAAATAACCGTCATCGGCGCCGGAAACGTTGGCGCCACAACAGCGCAACGTCTGGCTGAAAAAGAAATGGGAGACGTCGTTTTACTGGATATCGTTCAGGACATGCCGCAGGGAAAGGCGCTGGACATCCTTGAATCAGGGCCTATCTACGGCTACAACACCTCCATCACCGGCACAAACGGATATGAAGAGACAAGGGATTCCGATATCGTAATTATTACCTCCGGCGTGGCCAGAAAGCCGGGGATGAGCCGGGACGACCTGCTCAAGATCAACACGGGTATTGTAAAAGGCGTCGCGGAAAACACGGCAAAAACCTCACCCAACGCCATCCTGATCATCGTTTCTAATCCGCTGGACGCCATGACCTACGTGGCCTACAAGGCCAGCCGCTTTCCGAAAAACCGCATCATTGGCATGGCCGGTGTGCTTGACGCCGCCCGTTTCAGCGCCTTTATTGCCCTGGAACTAAACGTGTCCGTCGAAAATATCCATGCCTTTGTGCTGGGTGGACATGGCGACACGATGGTGCCGTCCACCCGATACACAACCGTAGCAGGGGTTCCTCTGGAGGATTTGATACCCACAGCGCGCCTGGAAGCCATAGTAAAGCGCACAAGAGAAGGCGGCGCGGAGATTGTCAACCTGTTGAAAACGGGCAGCGCATTTTACGCCCCGTCGGCAGCCGTCGTGGACATGGTAGAGTCTATCATAAAGGACAAAAAGAAGATATTGCCCTGCGCCGCCTTGTGCGAAGGGGAATATGGTATCGACAACCTCTTCATGGGCGTGCCGGTAAAATTGGGCGCAAAAGGCATTGAGCAGATTTTCGAAATCAAGCTGAACGCCAATGAATCGTCAGCCCTGAAACGTTCCGCCGATGCGGTCAAAACCCTGTGTGAACAGGTGGACAAGCTGTTGGCTGCGGGCTAGCTTTGGGCTCTATTACATAAACTTCGAATAATTCTTAAAACAAATGACTATGGGAAACAAAGGTTTTTGGCCGTGGTGTCTGCAAAGGATTACCGCCCTGCTGCTGGTTATGGGTATGGCGGTGCACTTCTTTACCTTTCATTTTAGCCCTGGACGGTATTCTGCCCGCTATTACGACGAGATCGTACACCGCTTCTGCTCGCCCGGCTGGATTGCCTTTCACCTTTGCCTCCTGTCACTCGTCGTCTTTCACGGCCTTAATGGGCTGTGGGGCATCGTGATGGACTTCCACATAAACAAAAAGGCCGCCCCTTGGCTCAAGGGATTCCTCTGGTTTGCAGGAATTGTTTTATTCGGCGCCGGGCTGTACGTTTCAATCTTGTTTGCAAGGCAAAAC
>CAYHFB010000516.1:0-1221 GCA_964355695.1 uncultured candidatus Brocadiaceae bacterium | reverse complement strand
TCGTAACATTTTAGTCTTTTGAAAAACAGATTTCGTATAACTACTATGATCGCTCAAAAACTAACCGCAGTCTTTAAAAATCTTGCAAAAAATCAGTTTGCCAGCGCTTATGCCTTCTGGATTCACCGGATAACAGGCATTATTATCACCCTGTTTTTGTTTTTGCATATTTGGACGCTCTTCTCCGTCTTTCGCGGTAAAGAGGCTTATGATTACGCCATCACCAAGTTCGACACCAAGTTCGGATACGCCTTTCAATACGCGCTACTCCTCATAGTAGCAGCCCACTTGCTCAACGGTATCAGGATTACCATTGTTGATCTCTGCCTGGTTACCCGTGTGCAGAAGAAATTGCTGTGGGCGTCACTGTTTCTTTTTTTTGTTATCGCCTTTGTTGGCGTCTTTACCATGCTACTGTAAATTTGTAAAAAACCCTCCGGTATCCAAGCTCGTATTCGTGCGTTGCGCATCCGGCGTCAAAAATAAAGGTTTTCAAACACCTCTCATTACCGTTCCCCTCCTGCCTTCCATTGCCTCTTTGACCCCGTCAAGCGAGGTAATAATTGCCGTGTCGCCGCCCCAGGTCAGAAAATTAATGGTAGCCCGCACCTTGGGTTCCATACTCCCCGGCAAGAAATGGCCTTCTTCCAGATACCTTGCGGCGTTATCCACCGTCAATGTGCTTAACGCCCGTTCGTTCGGTTTCCGGTAATTGAGACAGACCTGTTCCACGCCGGTAAGCATCACCAGGCGCTCCGCGTTAATGCCCCTGGCCAGGACGCTGGACGCAAGGTCTTTGTCAATCACCACGTCCACCCCATCCAGATCACCATTTTCCCTTTGAATCACCGGAATACCGCCGCCGCCGGCCGCAATCACAATAGCAAAGCGAGGCGTATAGGTCATCGCCCTGGTGATTTTCTTGATAGTGGAAAGGTCTTCATTGGAAGTGACATCGCGGACGTAGTGGAGGCTGTTTTCAATGGACCAATGGCCACGATTGAGTGAGAGGAGCCGTTCCGGGGAGGCCTTTTGAGGCGAAAGACTCGTGATGCCATAGACTGTTTCGTTGGTATGTTTCTTTGATTTTGTATGGGTAACATCTCTGTTGATGCAGAATACTTGTCCAGTATGAGGGAAATCAAGGCTGGAGTTTAAAGCATCGCTTGCCCAGATGGCTCTGATTTCATGACGTCCGTGTTTGTTGTCAGTCGTTTGGTG
>CAYHFB010000515.1:0-2944 GCA_964355695.1 uncultured candidatus Brocadiaceae bacterium | reverse complement strand
AAAAGAATATCCCGTTAATCCTGTTATCCTGTCAGAAATTAAGTTAGCGCTTATGAGCCTCACCCCCCCCCACGCTACGAGGCCACTTTGAAATTTAAACAACTACACTCGTGGCGGATAAGCAGTAAAAAGGCCGTTCAGGTTCAAACGGCGTTAAAGGAATTATTGGTTTTTAGAAAACAACGGGGGACGATAAAGATAATCGCGGGGGCGGATATCTCTTACGACAAACAGAGCGAGCGATTTTTCGCAGGCGTAGTCGTATTTCGGTTAAACGGACGTTTGGAATTGATTGAGGAGTGCGCGGTTACGGGTAAGGCGCAATTTCCCTATATCCCGGGACTTTTGTCGTTTCGTGAGGGACCTGTCCTGCTTAGGGCATTCCGGAAGCTAAAGACACATCCGGACGCCATCCTGTTTGATGGACAGGGCATTGCCCATCCCCGCAACTTTGGTTTGGCTTCGCATATAGGACTGATCCTCAATACGCCCTCTATCGGGTGCGCTAAGAGCCGGCTGGTTGGCGAGCATGACGACGTAGAAAACGTCACCGGCGCGTACTCAAAACTCATCTACAAGAACAAGGCCGTCGGTGTGGCGCTTCGAACAAAAGCAAACACAAAACCCATTTTCGTTTCTGTCGGGCATAAAATAACGTTGGCGTCGGCCATCAGCACGGTTTTAAAGGCTTGTTGCGGATACCGTATTCCGGAACCGGTACGGTATGCACACTTATTCGTAAACAAATTACGAAAACAACACTTATCGTAAGGACTAACTATGAAAATAAAGGCAGTAATCTTTGATCTGGACGACACCCTCTACGACTGTACCGGCTCGCTTATCGACGCATCACGACGGCGCGCGGCCAAGGCAATGGTTGACGCAGGATTGCCCGGCAGCGAAGAAGAGGTGTATGCCCTGCAAAAAGAGCTTACCGAAAAATATGGCCCTTACCACCTCGTGTTCAATGAAATAGTGAACAAATACAGGGCAGATAGAAAGCTGATCACCCTTGCTTACAAGGCATATAACAGCAGTGAAGTTATTGATATCAAGCCGTTTCCCGACGTCATACCAACCCTGCTGGAACTAAAAGACAAAGGCCATAAGCTCTTTCTGTTAACGGTGGGTGTGTACGAGCGACAGGAAAAAAAGATACAAATCCTGGGATTAAAACCCTATTTTGATGAAGTAATTATTAATGACCAGGAAATTGGCCTTCGCATGGAAGATTGCATCCTCGATATCCTTGGCAGGCACGCCGTCAGTGCGGGAGAAACCGTCATGGTGGGCGATAGGGTGCGGGATGAACTACGGATTGCTAAATCCATAGGCATGACAACCATTCAAATGATGCATGGCAGGTTTAAATATGAGCCTGCCGATAATGGGCACGACAAACCGGACTATAAGGTAAAACGCCTCTTCCAGATACCCACGATCCTCCAGCTTAATAACATGGGGAAAATACCGGACACCCTTAAGATTGTTGCTATCGGTGGAGGCACGGGACTTCCCATTTTGCTGGAAGGCGCAAAGACGTACAGCAGGCATCTTACCGCCGTAGTCGGTGTGACGGATTCCGGCAGAAGTTCAGGTGTTTTGCGGAATGAGTTTGGAATACTGCCCCCCGGAGACGTGAGGAACTGCCTTGTGGCGCTTTCTGAAACGGAAGAACAGGAACGGGAATTGTACCAACTATTTCAGTACCGCTTCAACAGGGGATCGCTGGATGGCATGAGCCTCGGAAACCTGCTGATGACTGCGCTGACGGACATTACGGGCAGTTTTGAACAAGCCATTAAGACCGCCAGCAGAATACTCCATATTCGGGGAAAGGTGCTTCCTTCCACCCTGACCAATACGCACATCTGCGCGAATCTGGAAGACGGTTCTTACGTCGAGGAGGAATTCAACGTGCGTGGGCTGGGAAAGTCGCCCATAAAGGAAGCCTTCCTAAAAAACGTGGACGCAGTGGCGCCTTCGGAGGCGATAGAGGAGATACTGAAAGCGGACATCGTTGTTATCGGCCCCGGCAGCCTTTATACAAGCCTGGTAACAAACATATTGGTACAGGGCATTAGAAATGCAATCCGACAAAGCAAGGCAACAAAGATTTATATATGTAACATCGTTACCCAACCCGGCCAAACGGACAAGTACAATGTTTTCAACCACATTAGCACGATTATCAAATATTTAGGGGAAGGGGTGCTGGACTACGTCCTTATAAACAACAATATCCCCCGCAAAGCAATCCTTGAAAAATACCAGAAAGAAGGGGCAGACGTTGCGCTGATGGACGAAAGCGTCTCTCGCTTGCAAGTAAACGTCAAAATGGCCGATCTGGTAGAAGACCTTGAGCAAAAACGCATTCTTTGGGAAAAGCAAGACCTGATCCGTCACGACCCGGACAAGCTGGCCGACGCGATTTGCCGTGTATATGCAAACTTACCGCCACAGACGGCGCGATAAGGAGAGACGTTTTGCATTATTAGTGTCAATTTGCGTTCATTTGCGTTCATTTGCGGTTGATGAAAATGGATAAGAGTCTCAAAGATGAAAGAGAGCGCAAAATATATCAAAACCGTTGAATAGTCTGAAGAAGACCAATGTTTTGTTGGTTCTTGTCTGGAAATCATTGTTTTCATGAAGCATATAACAGGCCGCTCCTACGGAGCTTTTATCGTGTTTTAATTCCGTTGCTACAAACAGGCCGCCCCTCCGGGGCTATGTTCATGCTATAGGAATTTCAAACCGGTAGCGCACCCGTCTCGGTTGCGCGAACAAAAGTAGCCGTGGGCCTAATTAAATGTTTAGGAAATTCAAAGTTGCCACAAAGACACGAAGACACCAAACCGGCTTGTGCTCGCCGCACGCACGCCGCCCCCGCAGGTTCAGGCTTGTAGCCTGAACCGAAACGTTTGGCATCCCAGCAACG
>CAYHFB010000514.1:0-2945 GCA_964355695.1 uncultured candidatus Brocadiaceae bacterium | reverse complement strand
ACTTTCTTCCAGATGTTTCCCCGCATCCCGCGCAGCGCGCCGGGGTCGATGCTGCCGTAAGCCTTGCCTTCTGACGTGGTGACTGCCTTTGCTTCATCCAGCGTCAAAACTGGCAGGACGTGAGTTTTATTCGCTGGGGCATATTCGGTGGGCTTTGGCGTTTCAATCGTTTGCGGGCCGTTCTGGACGGTCACGGGAGCATCCACGACGACGGGCGTATTCTGGGACGACAACGAGAAACCAAGCGCATCGAGGTTTTGTGCTTCTGCGTGTTTCTCTGCAACTTGCGCGGTTACGGTATCTTCTTCTGGCATATCCATCAGGCGATCATTCCAGCCCTGCCCCTGTTCCACCGCTTCCAGCGTGCCGGCGTCGGCCTGGTTGAACCTGCCCCACTTGCGAAGGCCATTCGTCAAAACGGTTTTGCGCTCCATCTTCGGGCGCTCGATCGGATCATGCCATTTCGAATTTTTCATGGAATAGCTGGAGGAATACCGTTCGGCGTGCGCGGCAATCTCCTCCGTGGTCATCACGAAGGTCTTTTCGAACCCGTGATAAAGCTGAAAGTAAAGCATCCGGGCGATGACCTTATTACCTGTACGCTTCCCGCCGATGGTGTGCATTCCAGTCATGCGGTTTTCTATCAACGTCTCGCCCTCGAAAATGTCAATCACGTTGATAAACCTGTAGAGGTTGGTGCGCATGGCGAGTTCGTAAACTCCCTTATACCCAAGCTGAAATGTTGCGCGGCCTTTATATGGGATGATCCAGGCTTGACCCTGGGAAGGATCAACGCTGAGCTTGAGACTGGCAGCGCGCATGGCCGAAAGCAGAATACTGGTCGGCTCGCAATCCTGGAGGGCCTGAGAGTTAGCGACCACGATCATTACCTGATTGAGATAATAAATTGCGTTGTCGCCCATCATGTCTGAGAAGCGCTCGCGCACCTCTGGACTGAGCATGTAGTTCTTGATCCGTTCAATGCCCGTCGGGGCTGCTTGGGTTGTTGCTAATTGCTGACTCATCACATCACCTCGATATCTTTTGTTTCAAACCATGCGCGGGCAGATGCCTGCTTGCTGATGTTTTCGATCCGGAAAGCGTCCTCGACCGTGATACCTTCTTGCGCCAGAACCTGGGTATCCATCGTCTCATCGTCCACCAGAATGAGCGAGGCGATTTCAATCACCGGAACATCGAAGGCGTGGTATTCCTCGCACCAGACCGGGTTACGCTTTTCAACCTGGGCAAAGCCTAAGCCGGCGTCAATTACGCGGTATTCTGTTTGTTGGGCTGTCGCCCCTGCCCTCTTCAACGTGCAATAAATGCTCATGTTTACCGTCCTGTCGTGCTAGAAAGTTTTTTGATTACTCATATATTTTAGCACTTTCCCTATTACTTGTCAATAGCATTGACACAATTGATTTTATAATGTAGAATAGTGGAGAGGTGATAAAAATGAACTTACGAACCATCAAAGAAGATTTAGCAGCGATTGAACTGGCGTGCCGGCTGCGCAACGAGACGATTGTAGATCGCATCAATAAGGGCGAAGCGTACCACGCAGTAGCGATGGATTATGACTTGACCCGGCAGCGGGTTTACATGATCGTAGCAGCGTATAAACGGGCCATGCGCAAGCGAGCCCAGGCGTTCCCAACCGTACCACTGATTGAAACACCCGAGGCGGCGGAATGAAAACCATCTACGTCCACTTTGCATCACCATCCGGCAGGAAGATCATGTACGTTTGCACCCTCCAAACCATCTTCCCTGCCGGCGGGCCGACACTGTTCGCAGCGACCACCACCGAGGAACTTGTCAATCTGGCCGACATTCACCAGCCCGCCGCGGTTGATTTCGGCGACAGCCGCTTTCCGCGCAAAGCAACGGAGATTAGCAAGGTTATCGAAACCAGGATGTTTCAAAAGTACGTGAGGCTGATAAATGTCAACCACTGAGACTGACGTAAGCCGCAACCTGGCAACCGTGTTCGAGGACATTTCATTCTGCGCGAAGATTGGAGAGATGGAAGCAGCGCGCGGCAATAAAGGCAACCCCACGCGCCTGCACGAGATGATTGTCAACATCGGCGAACTGCTGAAGCAGTGTGAAGTTTTGGAGAAGGAGACAAAATGACCCGCTTCCTAATCTGGTTCCACGCCTGGCGATTGCGCCGGGCGTTGGCGCGGGCGGAGCGCGAAGCGCGGGGGATGGGGTTCGATGATTGACGGGATGTGGTATAATTGGCATTGTAATCAGCGCGCGGCTTGACAACCGCAAACAGAGCGCATTGGGTAGAAGGCGGTTTTTATGTTGACAAAATCATTCCCGGTTCGTCTATGTTGGTCGGTATACCCGACCGCCCGTCAAGCGGCTTCAACCCCGCCGACCAGCATAAGCGAGCCGGGAATTTTGTTTATCTGGAGGCGAGCATGACCATTGATGCGTTCGATGAGTTGATGAAGGTAATAATCTCTCCGACTCCGACGTCAGAAAGAAATTGGCAAGCACAAAAAAAACTTAAAATGTTATTGCTAAAACCATTTAAGGAACGAACCGAAAGCATCCTTGAAGATAAAGAATTTTGGGTTAGCGCTATCGTATCTGGCGCAATTAGCGAGGAACAAGCCAGATCCTTTATGTATTTTCAATGCTCAGAGCATAAAAATAGGCTGGTTTACTTTATTGCTTCAAACGGCGGAAAACGCTATCAAATGGAATGCACAATGTGTGGCGCCAGGGGATCACAGATTGCAGCGCGAACGCTGAAAAATATTGATGATATTCCTATACGGGAACATATAAACTTTGAACGCTGGAACGAAACAGTGTTTAAAGAGTTCTACGCGGCTATTGCTCAGGTTAGGCGAATTGATTTTAACGCATATTATCAAACGCCACTATGGAAGGCTATAAGTGCCATGGCTAAGAAAAGAGATAAA
>CAYHFB010000513.1:0-2957 GCA_964355695.1 uncultured candidatus Brocadiaceae bacterium | reverse complement strand
GGGGGATTTCCCATAAGTCCCTTTGCACTTCAACGGCGCAGCCGTCAGGCAGGATGCGGGGGATATTATCATACAGCCCGCCGCCGGTGATGTGCGCCATGCCTTTGATGATGTTTTTTGATGTATGTTTCTGCAAGACCTTTAAAATGGGTTTCACGTAAATCTTGGTGGGTGTAAGCAACGCTTCCCCCAGGGTGGCGTCCAGCCCGTATTTCTTAAGTTTGCTGGTTACCTTCATCTTTGCCTTATCAAAGAAGACTTTTCGCACCAGGGAAAATCCGTTGCTGTGAATACCGCTCGAACTGAGTCCGATCACAACGTCCCCCGGCTTTATTGTGCTTCCGTTGATAATCTTGTTCTTCTCCACAACGCCCACGACAAAACCGGCAATATCATATTCCCCCTTCTGATAAAACCCCGGCATTTCAGGCGTCTCCCCGCCGATAAGGGCGCAACCAGCCTGGCGGCACCCCACGACGATGCCATCAAGTACCCCGTGCAAGACCTTCGGCATAATCTTGCTGCTTGCCAGATAGTCCAGGAGGAACAGCGGTTCCGCCCCCATTACGACGATGTCGTTGACGCACATGGCGACAAGGTCTATGCCGATGGTGTCGTGCCTTCCCGCCATAAACGCAACCTTTAGTTTTGTGCCTACGCCGTCCGTGGACGAAACAAGCACGGGTTGACGGTACTTTTTAAGCCGTGAATGTAAGGCAAACAACCCCCCGAATCCATCCGGGTTCTCAATGACCCGCGGCCCGAAGGTGGTTTTCATTTTGCTATAAATGCTGTCAGTAAACTGGCCTTTAACGTTAACGTCAACGCCTGCGTCTTTGTAAGAAAGTCCTTTTGTTGTTTTTTTTGTCATAGGTTGTCCGTAATACATTAAAGTTTCGGGGTTTAAGTTTCGAGTTTCGGGTTTCGAGTTTCGAGTTTCGAGTTTTACCACCTAATATAAAATACTGCTCAATCCCTGTTCCTTTTTTTCTCTTTCCACGTAGTCATTATCTTACCCGCCCTGCCTTTGTAAAAACCCAGCCACATTCCGTATACGTAAGCAAACTCACGCACGATGGGCAGGATGGCGAGCAGGGATAGGGTTTTTATGGTTACCGGCTCTTTGTTTTTTACCAAAACGATTAAACCCAGCGGGACGTACAGCACCGTTAATGAACTCAATATGAGGCAAAAGACTATGGCAGGCGCAAGGCAAGCGCTGAGGCCGTAGGGCGCCGTTGATAGAAAGAACAGGAAACTGATAATGAGCGCGGCGAAGGTCAAAGGGCGCAGCCAGAGTCTTATCTTGAGGGGCGTCTGCTCACGAAATTTCAGTCCCATGGCATATCCCCAGTAAAACTTTCTTTTCCAGATGCCCTGCCAATTGTCCGGGTAGTTAGTGCTTACGACATTGGATGGGTCGTAGGCAACCCGTCCCAGGGTCTTCACCTTCCAGCCTAAATCCGAATCCTCACACCACCATGAATTTTCATCGAATCCACCCAGGCTTAGGAGTACGTCCTTTCGAATGGCGGAATTTACGCCGGAGAGCTTGTTGGGAATAATACATTTCTTAAATAACCCATTCAGTATTTGGTCCAGAATACTCGTTGCAAATACGAGCGGGTTGTGCTTGTTGCAGGCCGTATAAGCGCCTCCCACGGCAACGACGTCCTTTTGCTCAAACTGCCGCTCAAAACTTTTCAGCCACCCGGGAGGCACAATCGTGTCCGCGTCCGTGGTTATAATAACATCCCCGCCAGCCCTTTGCAACCCTGAGTTTAAGGCGGCGGCCCTCCCACCATTCTTTTCTCTTACCACCAAAATCACCCCCCTGCCGAGAAAACCTTGAACGGCACGGGCCGTGCCATCGGTAGAGGCGTCGTCGATGACAATGATCTCCTTATCAGGGTGTTCGATTGCAATAAGGGAATCAAGGCTGGAAGCGATAGACCCTTCTTCGTTATATGCAGGCACAAGGATGGAGAATTTCATGGTTAAAAGAGTTTTCTCAGCATGGCCTTCACGGATGCGAGTGAACCCAGGCGCCAAATATTTTTCAGGATAAAACGCGGGGTGAGAAAAAACGCGAAATTGGCGCGCCGCACGGCCTTCTCCAGACTGGCTTTGTCGAGGTGCGGGTACGCAATATTGGCCTCCTTTGCTACGTTGACGGGTTTATAATCACCATAAACGAACAGCTTGTTTTCTTTGGCAATCGTGTAAAATTCCGTGCCGGGGAATGGGTTTGCGATGTTGTACATGACCTGGTCCACCTTGAGCCGCTTTACCTCGGACATGGTTTTTCGGATCGTATCCATCGTCTCCAGCGGCGACGCTCCGAACATGACGTTGATCTTGGCCGATATGCCGTACTTTCTGATGAGCGTTATGGCCTCTTCATGTTTTTTTACCTCAATGTCTTTTTTTATGTTGTCGAGTATCGCTTGATTGAACGACTCAACGCCGAGGTCAATAAATTTACAGTTGGATGCGGCCATGGCCTTTACAATCGGCTCGTTCAGGTGGTCTGACCTTGCGGCGCAGCCCCAAATAATGCTCAGGTCTTTTATCCCCTCGCATATTTGCACCGTTCGCTCTTCGCCCCATACAAATTGGTCATCCTGCACGTTTACCGCCTTGTAGCCCTGGGATTTCAACAGATGGAACTCATTGATAATGTTTTCGGGAGACCGCTTTCTGGCGGGGGGTTTCCTGTTCTGGTAATGTTTATACTCAAGCTCCCTCGAAAAGCTTAACGACGACGGCACGCAATAAATACACTGGTAGGAGCAACCTCTTGAGGTGTAAACGGCCGTGAAAGGGCGCTTCCCCAGCTTTGGGTTGTAATAGGCGTTTCTTTCCTCCAGGAGATGCCGGGCGGGAAATGGCAGTGCGTCCAGGTCTTCTATCGGTTCCCGGTTGGCGTTATGGATGATTTTGCCCCGGTCACTAAA
>CAYHFB010000512.1:0-2966 GCA_964355695.1 uncultured candidatus Brocadiaceae bacterium | reverse complement strand
CGAACCAGCCGTTGAAGCTGATCATGGCTGCCATTCTGGTATTGTTCTCTATTCTGTTGAGGACCGGGTGATATTCAATCGGTGAGGGTGGACAGCTTGCCGGAAGAAGTCGAGGGAGTTTTTTTGCTGCATACGACAGGACTGCCAAATGGTAAGCAAACGTGTCCGAACAATCTGTCCGCGGTCGCTACGGGTACAAACACGTGTCCTTGTGTACTCCCCTTGCTCCTCACGTGAACGGGACGTACCTCTAAATTTACTGTCTTGCAATCACGAAACGCCCTCTCCACCTCTGTCAAATCCTTGTACCGGTCATGTACGACTCTTTTATCGGCAACGTCCTCCTTGAGAACGGTCTTTATTACGTAACATCATGCCTACGGCAATTTGTGTTTATATGTCCTTGTTGTTTCTACCGATATTTTGTCCCTACGGGACATTATGTAACTATTTCAGGTAGAAAGGCTGAAGGTTAAATTGTGCGTGATTACACAAAATTCCCGGAAGGCGAAGACCGTTAACCTTCAGCCTAAACACCTGAGTAGTTACTAAAAATATCAAAACATATAAAACCACCGCAGAATTAAATTCCCTTGAATGCCTTGAAAAGACTGGTAAAATGAATGACTATATAAATTCAAAATTCAGGGGAATAGGGAAAACTCATTATTGGGTGGATACGCTTTGCTTAAGCCACCCTACGTACTATCGCTGCAGGCGACCTAAGTTATTTACCGGAAACAAATAATCACAAAACAAACCATGAAGACAGTCACTATCAACAATATATCCATAGGTCAGGGACTTCCGCTTGTCTTTATTGCGGGCCCATGTGTCATAGAGTCGTATGATGCTTGTATGCGGCTGGCGGAGAAGCTGAAGACACTCTTCCTTGCAAAAGGGGCACCGTTCATCTTTAAGGCATCGTACGACAAGGCCAACAGGACTTCGGTCAAATCGTACAGGGGTCCCGGCATAGTGGACGGTTTAAAGATACTGGCAGAAATAAAGCGGCAATTGGGTGTTCCGATACTTTCCGATGTCCACCGCGAAGAGGACATGGCAACGGCTGCAGAGACGCTTGACATTATACAGATACCCGCCTTTTTGTGCCGCCAGACGGACTTGATCCTTGCGGCGGCAAAGACAGGGAAACCGGTAAACATTAAGAAGGGGCAATTTTTAGCGCCATGGGACATGAAGCCTCTCATTGAAAAAGTCCAAAGCGCCGGGAATGAGCGGATTTTACTGACCGAGCGGGGCGCCAGCTTTGGTTATAATAATCTGGTGAGCGATATGCGGTCGCTGGTCATCATGCGCACATTCGGTTATCCCGTGATTTTCGATGCCACACACAGTGTTCAACTGCCCGGCGGCCAGGGAAATACCTCTGGAGGAGAAAGGGAAATGGCTCCGCCTCTTGCCCGCGCAGCGGTCGCGACAGGGTGCGACGGATTATTTCTGGAAGTCCACGAGACACCTGAAAAGGGGCTTTCTGACGCCGCAACCATGCTGCCTTTCGCCGATTTATCCACGCTTGTTGATCAAGTGTTGGCGATACACGCAGTCGTGCAAGCCGGGAGAAAGATAAAATAGTGACAATAAGGAATAATTATTGTAAATAAAGTATTTTTCCGTACAATATACAAAAATTAAAGCAGATTAAGCTGTTAGCCCGCGTAGCTCAACTGGCGGAGCACATCATTCGTAATGATGAGGTTGTCGGTTCGACTCCGATCGCGGGCTCTTAGTTTTATAAGAGTTTCAGGCCGTTGATACATTTCTGTTTTCCCCCACGGTAGTCAAAACCTAAGTCAACTTTCTCCAAAACCTCAATTTCGCCCCTTAAACTTTCAGGACAATGATGTGCATAACGCTGGGTCATCGTTATATTTAAGATGCCCTGGCTGTCTTGATATTCTGTAAATATCAACGCCCCGTTGCGCTAACCGTGTCGCAAAGCAATGGCGTATATCGTGGAAATGAAAGTTTTGTATGCCTGCCTTTTCCCTGGCAATCTCAAACGCCCGGACAAGATTTCTACGGTTCATCCTGGTCATTACACTACACGGGAAGACAAAATGACCTTTTAGACTCCTGATCCTTGTTTCTATCTGAGGGTTTCTAACTGAGGGTTTCTAACTGAGGATACGGCAATCCTTTTTTACTCTTCTCCAACAGCAAAGCATCGAAATGGTGTTCCGCTACTAAAAAGCATCGGCTAAAACATCACACAACACATCCACAACGCATTTGGATTGCATTTAACGGACAACAACAACGCCGAGGCAGTCCGGGTGGCTCGTGGCGGCTTGTGCGTGGCCTTGGGTTAATCACTTCTTCACTGACTAAGTCGCAAAACTGTTTTATTTATGCAACCTTCTGTTGATATAAATATTTTTGGAATTCTATGAAACAGGGATTTGATGTTTTTCACGTCACCAAAAATATGTTTTGCATCTTCCAAATCAGAAATTAAACTGCCAAAGAAATAAGCGGCATAGACGTCGGCGATACGCTCAAAAAAGCAGAAGCAATTCTTTCAGGAGAGGAAGGGTTGTCGCTGGCGGCAAGGTCTTTGGTTGAACAGCAGGTATTGCTCATAACACTGTTGGTGGGTTGCTTAAATCAGAACAGTCGCAACAGCAGAAAACCACCCTCAAGCGACCCGAATCGCAAGAAAGCGGTGCGAAAGGGGGCAAAAAGACCACGTGGGAGTAACCCTTCAAAAAGTAAATAATCCGGATAAGATAGAAGTCGTTAAGGTAAACCAGCGTAATTTGCCGCCGGGTCACTACAAGATAGTTGGCTACAAAGCACGCCAGGTATTTGATATGCAGATATTGAGGATGGCAACGGAGTATCAGGCTGAAATACTTGATGACGGCAACGGAAGGCAATTTGTAGCGCCTTTTCCAGAGGGGGTAACAAAGGCAGTGCAGTATGGAAAAGAGTTAAAAGCGCAC
>CAYHFB010000511.1:1565-2979 GCA_964355695.1 uncultured candidatus Brocadiaceae bacterium | reverse complement strand
CGCCTTGCATACCTTGATTGGCGGGGAAGCAGGGGGCAAACACCTGTCGTGGGCGGATAAATATGGTCAAGGGTGGAATAACGCCCTGGAGGCCGTCGTAAAGGGGTGTTACAAAATAGTTGACCCGCACCCTGGGCAAGCATTCGACTACAAAAGGAAGGCGCGGTTTTTTCTCTGTGTTACCGCCCTGCTGGCTGTAGGGGCTGCCGGCATCATTGGCCTGGACTATATGCCCTTTATAAAAAAAGATTTCAATGTCCTGGAAATAAAGACCAATTCACTTGAATATATTCAGGGGACTATTGTGCACCGCGCAAGCCGGTTCTTAAACAAACCGTCCCATTGCGGCTTTGACCGCATATCGGTCGCCGTTATACCGAAGCAAGTAAAGCCAGGCGGTGAATGTGTCTATGACCCCCATTTTCTGTCACGCGCAGATCAGTTCGGCCAGGAGGTGGCAAAACTTAATAATGTGCGTGAGGTTAATTCAGCCATTGATACCGTCAAGGTCATCTCCCGTGCATCATATAAGAATAGTATTCCGTCAGACAGCCGGCAGGCACACGACATTTTTCAAACAATAGCATGGGATTTAGGCCCGTTGATTAAGGAACAATTGTGGTTCGATGACGGATTGGTATTCTTTATTTCTACGGCAATGGAAGATTCAAACAAAACCGGACAACTTTGTAGTGACGTGATCGCGTTAGGCAGGAGAGGGTTTCCAGACCTGGAGATATTGCCCTTTAACAAACTTGCATTATATCCGCAAACCGATAAGTATATCCGCGAGGGAAAGCCCTGGAATATGGTAAATTCACAGTGGATTATTATTGCCATTTGCGCGTTCTGGGTGGCTTGGAGAAACCGCCGCAACATTCAGCGGTACCAGTTGACTGGGTGGCGCGCCGGTCTTATCGTGAGTGTGCCATTCGTATTTGCGTCATCCGCCATTGCGCTTCTCATGGTAATACTGAGGGTGCCGCTCGACCAGGCTACTGCCTGCATCACCGCATTAACGATTAATGCCGCAATTGATTTTAGCCTGTATCTCGTTTATGACTACCAGACGGCCTTGCTGCGCGGCAGTGACGTCCGTGAATCGCTCCGGTATGCGCTGGCCGATAAGGGGAAGATTATCCTTGTTGATATTATCCTGAATGGACTGTGCTTTGTCCCTTTGCTTGCGTCAAGCTTTCTACCGGTGATGAGGCTGGGCTGGATTATGATGGTCATGCTGCTGGCGAGCGGCTTCGGCGCGCTTATCATCATGCCGTCATTATTGCCGTGGTGTGTTGCGGATGTTAAAAAGAGTTGATTATCATTGTAGCTCAAACCTTCAGGTTTGATGGCCGTTGTGCTTGTTACAGGTGCAGGCATTGTGTGTGTGGTTTCCGGCGCGTAGTGCAATGCC
>CAYHFB010000511.1:0-1465 GCA_964355695.1 uncultured candidatus Brocadiaceae bacterium | reverse complement strand
GCTTGTTACAGGTGCAGGCATTGTGTGTGTGGTTTCCGGCGCGTAGTGCAATGCCGGTCCATCATGGCTGAAGCCCGGAGCTACAGGGTGTACCCTCTGCGGTGAACGGTTAACAAAAATGGGAGATTCTTATGAAAATGGTTTACGTGGTCTTTGCTTTAATATGCCTGAACAGTAATTTTGCCTTATCCGAAGAAATAAATCCGGAGCACATCGTCGCCAAAAGCTGGCAGCTTTACCGGCAAACACCCGATGAAAAAGAAACAATCGAGGTGGTGGTCTCTTATCGTGATGGCCGGCAGGACACAAAGACATTAACGCGCTGGATTAAGTACGATCCGGACGGCGAAGAGGACAAGATCGCCGTCAAGTTCCACAAACCGGCAATGGATGAAGGGCTGGGGCTATTAACGTGGAGGCACGCCCAAAAAAGCGCCGATCAGTGGCTTAAATTGCCTTCGCTTGAACGGGTGCGTCGCGTATCGTCGGGGGAACAGGATAAATATTTTGCAGGCACAGACCTCACGTACGAAGACCTGCGCCAGTTAATCGGTGAGCGGACAAGGGATTTTGCTTATCGGTTGATACGGCGTGAAGGCGAGCAGTCGGTTATAGAAGTATTGCCAAATAACGGCACAGAAACCGGATATAGACGGCGTGTGGTCTGGATTGATAACAAGTTTGTTTTTCACAAAATGGAGTACTACGGTAAAGACGGCAAATTGTTAAAAGTTCAAATGAATAAAGAGATTACGCAGTCGGATAATGGACTTTGGCGAACAGACTGCATAGAAGTCAACAACCTGCTGCTTAACCGCCGGACGTCACTACGGGTTCTCGACCGCCAGCTTAACGGCAACCTATCTGCGGAGATTTTTAGCGTGAAGTTTTTAGAAACGAAACGAAGGCAATGATGAGAAGACATATTCTTCTTGCATTTATGTTCAGACTTATTCCCACGCTCCGCAGTGGGACTGCGGCAATGTGACGCGGTACGCATCGTAAATGTCGAGATTTGATTACCAATGCCTTGACGCAGAGCGCCCTACTGTTATATTCCCACGCCGGAGCGTGGGAACGAGTGATAAAACCAATTTTCGCGCAAAGGCGCAAAGACGCGAAGAAAAGATGGACAATCCAATCATGGATGGAAATCAGATATCTAAGGGCATAGTGGATTGCCGTTCTTCTTGTTCCCAAGCTCCAGCTTGGGAATGCGCTTGTGCCGGAAGCTCTTGCTTCGTTTTTTTTCGCTTGTTTCCGGTATCCCCGGCTTGAGAACGAGAGAAACGTTCGTTTGTACAGCATATTGTGTGGCATGGGCGGCAGAGACGCCCTGGCAGGGCGTCTCTACGTTTGTCATTGCCTGTTTGCGGTTCACAGCGGTTTGGAAGGTATCTAAATATGGTGCGCCACTGTTCCCCGCTAGCGGGGGATTAAAGGGGGTGGAATGGAACAAGTAAAA
>CAYHFB010000510.1:0-2983 GCA_964355695.1 uncultured candidatus Brocadiaceae bacterium | reverse complement strand
GCAGTGACGGTCTTGCCATTTTTGTCATTTTTTATCAATTCCTTGTGGGAAATTGGGTAATGTGCTGCACATTACCCATCATAAGACAATTCTCCAGTTTCTCCTATAATCCCACCCCATTCCTTCGTTCCTGGTTTGATATTCGACATTGGACATTCGACATTCGACGTCATGCAAACACAACGTAACGCTTACGGCAATTTCCCCCCAACGGCCTTTTCCAATTGCGCCTCGGCAACGTGCAAATCATAGAGGCTTTGGCAGTAACTTTGCAAGAGGTCGAGGTACGTCCGCTACGCGTCAACCACGTCTAGAAAACCAAGCAGTCCCTTTTCAAAAGACAGCTTGATAATTTCCCGCGTTTTGTCGGTTTTTTCCAGGATACCTTCCTGGAAAAGCTCAACGGTCTTTTGCGCTACGGTGTATTTGCTAAAGGCGTCAAGCGCCTCCTGGGTAACATTCCGCCGGACTTGTTTCAAGGTCTCTTCTGCCCCCTTTTTCTCGCCTTCCGCCTGGATAATTGCCCCCCTCTTTCGATCCCATATAGGCAGAGGCACGGATATGGATAATTCAGCGATGGGGCTCGTCCGCGCACTGCCTGCTTCTTCCACGCCGCCCGTAAGTCCCACGTCTACGTCGGGTTTTGCAGAGAGCCTGGCGAGCAATACGTTTTGTTCCAACCCCTTTATTCTATGCGTTTGGACCAAAACTGCCGGGTGGCTATTGACGGCATTCCTTATAATCTCTTCCCGCGACATGTTTTTACGAGGCGAATAGGTTGCGATCTTGCCTTCAACGTTAATGCCGTTATCCGGCGGGTTGTTCAGGAGGACGTTCAATTGCGACTTTGCCAGCGCCAGTTGTGCTTCGGATTCCCTCAGCAATTTTTCTGATTTGATGAGTTCCACATTCGCCTTTGCAATCTCAAATTCGCCGCCAAACCCTTGGTTTAAGCGATGATTCACCAATTCGAGCAGGCCGTTAGTAACGGCATGGTTTTGTCCATAGAGCGAGAGGTTTTCTCCGGCAAGCAGGATATCATAGAATGCCTTTTTCAGCTTGTAGATGGCGTCTAGTTTTGTGTTTTCAAGGGTGAGTTTCAGTATTTCCACGTTCTCGGACGCAACGCCCTTGCGTGTCGCCCGTTTGCCCGGATACTCCAATCGTTGGACAAGTTCCAGCGCCCTTTTCGCCGCGCCGGTGGCTGGAGAATAATCCTCTACCCGTATCTTCGCATCTGGATTAGGCGCCGTTCCTGCCTGTATAACAGACCCCCTGGCACCTCCAATAAGCTCCTCCAACGATGAAATCTCAGGGTTTGCCTGCATCCCTAGCTTAAGGACGTCATCAATGGTTAACCCGTTTGCGCAGAGGGCGCCGGTGGTCAACAAAATGAGACAAATGGGTGCGCAAAACCAAAAAAGAAATGGTTTGCGGCGACGTGCGAATATGTTTTTATGCATAGTATTAAAGTTTCTAGTCCCTATTCAAGCGTGATTTTTCTACAAAGAGGGGTACAGTAGGTTGGAATGCCCGATTTTACTGGATAAAATAAGGATGTGTGAAAAACCTACTAACCAGAAAAGGGGGTATTTCAGACGAGCAAAAAAGCTAGCAAAGAGTATACTAAAACATTGAGAAAAAAGAAACAGAAAATAGCGAGGCGTTTAGAGAGGAAGCTGTGGGAAGAGCAGAAGCACCGGATAATTGAAAATTGATAATTGAAAAATTGATAATTTTCCATTTTCCCTTGTATCTTGTATCTTTTTTGTAGTTCTTTGTGCCTTCGTGCCTTTGTGTGATTACTTCTCTTGTGGGTAAAGATACTGCTTGAAAATTTCTTGTCCACTTCTCATGGTGGACAGTGTAAACTTTTATGCCCGCGGTGTTAAGTGAATATTATGCTCAGTTTATGGGAGGGGGATACCCGCGTTTATGTCGTACCCTCGTCGTGCCTTGGGGTAAAAGCATGTCAACCCACACAAAACCACACAAGAATTAAATTCCCTTGAATGCCTTGAAAAGACTGATAGAATCAGAGCGTGTCAAAATAAAACAAATAGGATAAAAACCGATAGAAAAGGTCTGAAAATATGAGGGTAACATTTCTGGGGACGGGGACTTCTCACGGCGTTCCGATGATCGCCTGCAACTGTAAGGTATGCGCATCAGACAATCCGAAAAACAAACGGATGCGCACCTCTGCGCTGGTTTCTGAAAACGGTTACAACGTCCTCATTGATGCCACACCAGAACTAAGGCTCCAGTGCTTACACAACAGGATAACCCGGCTGGACGCCGTCCTTATCACCCATCCTCACGCCGACCATATCTTCGGCTTGGACGATCTTCGCAGATTCAACATCGTGCAAAAGAGTGAAATACCCATTTACGGGGCGGCGTACTCGCTAGACGGCATAAGGCGGGCATTTTCGTACGTATTTGAAGACCGGTCAGGCAGGGTGAACATCGTCCCTCGATTTTCTTTGCACCTTGTTAACGGCAACTTCAACATAGGCGGGCTTTCCATCGTACCGGTCGATGCGTCTCACGGCGATGAAAAAGTAACGGGCTACCGGTTTGGTAAATTCGCTTATATTACCGACGTCAGCGATATCCCGGAAAGTTCTTTGCAGGCATTAGAGGGATTGGACGTGCTGGTGATCGGGGCGCTTCGTTACACCCCTCACGTAAAACATTTCACGGTAGAACAGGCGTTGGGCATTGTTAAACGCCTCTCACCCCGGCGGGTGTTCTTTACCCATATAAGCCATGATATAGAGCATGAGGAAGCCAGCCGTAAACTGCCGGAAGGGGTTGTATTTGCATTTGATGGGTTGGTAATTGATGTATAAATAAGGAGCTACCATGGAGGGGCTTTTTCAGACGGGTAGTTAAGAGTCGTTTTGGTAGGACCGGTAATGGAAAGGCACAGGTTTATACACATCTTTTCGCTCAAGGGTATGAACGAGGTGTGAAGGGT
>CAYHFB010000509.1:0-3001 GCA_964355695.1 uncultured candidatus Brocadiaceae bacterium | reverse complement strand
TTTCACCGGAGGAGGAGATATCATACTTGTACGTCTCGCCCACAAAGCCCCGGTTGGTGATTATGCCGTTGCAACAGCCGCACTTCTCCATCTTTGCATGATGCGGACGGAAGAGGAGTGAAGCGTCTCCGCTCTCACGGCCTTTGGTATTACACGCCCACTCGCCCCACGGCGTTACAATCTTGTTCCTGCCGGGTATTTTTACGGGTATGATGTTGGATTCTCCTACGAAATTGGCTACAAATAAGGAGTGTGGGGTGGAATATATTTCTTCGGGACTCCCTATCTGTTCCACACGGCCTGCATTCATTACCACCACCTGGTCGGCCAGGAGAAAGGCGTCATCCTGGTCGTGGGTAACGTATAGGGTGGTTATTTGTGTCTCTTGTTGAATGCGTTTCATTTCTTGCCTGATATTTTCGCGCAATTTCACGTCGATGTTCGATAACGGTTCGTCCATAAGCAACAACTTCGGATCGGTAACAATGGCCCGCGCAATGGCAATCAACTGCTGCTGTCCACCGGAGAGTTTGCCGGGATACTCTTTGGCGTATCTCTCCATACTAACCTTTTTCAAAACGGCCTCAATTTTTTCCCGTCTTTCAGCCTTTACCAGCCCCGCCGCCTTCAATCCGAATTCGATGTTTTCGTAGACCGTTATATGAGGCCAGAGCGCCAGGTCTTGAAATACCATGCCGACATGCCGCTGTTTTTGAGAAATCATCACCTTGCTACCGTGGCTTGCAAGCACGCCATCCATCCAAATCTCGCCGGCATCCGGGGACTCAAGACCGGCAATCATCCTCAGCGTTGTTGTCTTGCCGCATCCGGAAGACCCCAACAAGGCCAGGAGTTGTCCCTTCTTAACACCGAAGGAAACACCTCCTAAAACCTCTTTTTTGCCGAAACGTTTGGTTAATTGTTTAACCTCTAAAGTATTCATAAGGATTTTTATACCGAAAATTACCAATAATTTCCCATTGCCTTAACGAATTATTCTCGCCAAATATCCCGAAATCACCAGGAAAATGGCTGCCGGCAATAAGGCCATACCGACAAAGAGAAGGGACATTGCAGAGACGACGTCTACCGGACTGTTTGCCATGACCGTAAATAATGCGATGGGAAGGGTTTCATGTCCGGGTGGGTAAACCAATATCGTTGTCCCCATCTCTCCAATGCAAAACAGAAAGCAGATCAACCAGGTGGCAATGATCCCGTAACGCTGCAAAGGTATCACTATTTTTCCTACCACACGAAACCACGAGGCGCCTATTACCGTCCCAGCATCCTCCATGGAATCCGGGATTTGTTTGAAATAATTTGCCATAATACGGCTCGATAACGGCAGGAACCGTGCGACATATCCGATGATCACGATCCACAAAGAACCGTAGATGAATTGGCAGATACCTTCCGGCCTGTTATACAACTTGATCAGCCCCACCCCTATTACCGTAGCAGGAACGGCAAAGAAAATCCAGATAAACGACGCCGCACTGCTTTTTATCCCGGAGCGGATTTTTTCCGAAAGATAACCCAAAAAGAAACCCACGCAGGTAAGAATGGTAGCGCCAATGGCGCCAAACAAGAGGCTGTTCACGATGCCATTCTTTGCCAGGAGAAAGGCGTCGTGATAGGCGGATAGAGTTTGGGCATGTAAAAAAAGTGTCATCAGGGGAATGACGACGCCAATTGCCAGCACAAGGGTGCAAAAGATTACACCGGACACCGTTAGCCATCGAATATCATACATTATCGCGCCGCTTGAGGCCTTCTTCCCCAGCACCTCAAAGGATTTGCCGCGGAGATACACCCGCTCAATTATTATTAAAACAAAGCTGATTGCGATGAGGGGGAAGGCAATCGCGGTGGCCGCCTTCTCATTATAAAAGGCGCTGAATTCGGTGAATATACGGGTGGTGAGGACGTTTACCTGCAACAGGGACGGGATTCCAAACTCTGAGAGAGACAGCACAAAGACGATCATCATACCGGAAAGGATTGCCGGGGCAATCAAGGGCAAGGTAATTCTTCGTATCACTTGAAATGCGCTACCCACAACCAGGCCGCCTTCCTCAAGCCGGGGATTGAGGCCTTTCAAGGCATATTCGGCCACTAACATCACGACGGGAAAGAAGTTTATGGAGAGAACAAAAGCTGCGCCGTAGATGCTGTAGATAAAGCCAGAAAGACCTTCGGGCGAGAGCGGCAAACCGCGGGACAACAGGGTGTTCAAAAAACCCGTCTTGCCCAGGAGGTTTGCCCACGCAATGCCCGTGATATACGAGGGGATAATCAGCGGCACCAAAAGACATGTTCGGAAAATGTTTTTAAAAGGAAGGGGTACTTTAGCCAGGAAAAATCCGGCAGGAACACCAGCCAGGGTAGATAAGATGGTTGTGACAGATGCCAATATAAGGCTATTGGAGACAACCTTTACATATCCCCGCGTAAAAAAAATATCCCGGTAACAGATGAAAGAAATTCCACTGCCGTCATAAACGGAATTCCAAAACATCCACACAACCGGCAACAGGGAGATGCAGACAAAGAGCGTAAAGAAAAATCCCAGCGTCAGTTTTTTCTGCATGGAGGCCTTGGATTTTAAGAGATGAGGGTTGATCGCCTTGTTGGCTAAATTAGCCAGGAAATAGATACCTGTTGCAATTGAAAGTACCCACTAAACTACGCCCGCGAACGGAAGCGTTATTATATGGGTAGAATAGGAACTGTTCAAGAACTTATTGCAGGAATGGATTCGCCATGCAAGGTTTTGCGAGTTTTTTCCCGGAGATTTGTTACGCTGACGCTAAGGGGCTTGACCTTGCCAATGCTAAAGTGGGCTTTGCCCCATACGTGTTAAGTTAAGGATCGAAAAAACTAATAAAATCGGTCTGATCGAATTTGCAATAATAGCCCCAAAGGGGCGCAATAAGATAGCCCAGGGCAACGCCCTGGGTTTAGCATTATGAGCAAAACAAGCCCTGAAGGGGCGACA
>CAYHFB010000508.1:0-3008 GCA_964355695.1 uncultured candidatus Brocadiaceae bacterium | reverse complement strand
AGTTACAAAATAACTTCTTTTTTATTGCAGTTTTGAATCGGTAAGGTACTAATGAGAAGCGTCGAATACTCTATAACAATTTCATGACATCGTTAAGCAAGCCCTCGGCATATACCCTGTTTTCAGAGAAAAACACGGCGCACAGGATGTCCCCTTGTTGGAGAAATGAGGTATAACGGTATGTTTTACTCTGAAATGAGCGGATAGCCCCAGACACAAACTCTTCCTCGCCCCAGGCGCGCCAGGCCTTAAGCGCATCCTGAAGGGCAGCCGCCGCCAAACGGGCGTCGGAATATTTTACCACCATGAGCTTCAGCGGTTCCGAATTGCCATCGGGTTTGTATTCGGCAATAACGGCGTCCGTCTTTTCGCCGAGGCCAAAAATATTATCCTCGGTAAAATTATCTGAAATGGAGATATTGTCCAAAACAATCTTCCGGTGGAAGAACCGGATGGTTTCCTGAATGAGGTGCTTCCGGGGAAGGAAAGCCGTAATGGACGGCAACTGCGCCTTCTTGTAGGGCATAACGTTGACGATCGACTTCCCGACAAAGACCACTTCATCCGGCAGCACGCCTCCGTCCCGTGGTTCAATCTTAATAAAATACACATCATTCCAAAGAAAAAGATAGTTGTCGAAGAGCGCGCTCCCGTTGCCCAGCTTTATATCCGTGCCCGCGCGATCCTTGCTAAATACCCCAAAGGCGTCCTCCTGGCAGCCGAACTCCCATATCTCTACGGCCACCTTTTTGTTCGGCGCCTTTTTATATTCAACGGTAGCGACCCGGATAAAAGAATATGACAAATAAGGCTCCGCCCCGCCGTCGATAAACTCGAAGAGCCGATCCTTTCCATCGAAGATATCAGGCGCCGACACCCGCTGCCACTCGCCAAGGGCGCTGGGAAGGAAGTTGTTGACCGATAAATCCGCCGCCCCCTTCCTGGGGGCCGCGGCCACGCTTTTTATCTTCGTTTGAGGCTGGATACCTTCCACCACAATGGCGGACGTACCTAAAACGGGGCACACCTTTTCACAAAAGCCGCAGCCGATGCACACGTCCTCGCGCACGAAAGGCCTGCGTATTTCGCGCTGCTGCGCGTCCACGTAGGTGTTAAAGTGGATGGCCTTGGTCGGCACCGGGCACACCTCCTCGCAGACCCCGCAGTTGAAGTCCTGCCATTCCTTCTCCAGTTCCGGGAGCCGGGCATAGCCCGCCCAGGGGATGCACCGGTTGTGGTCAATGTGCGCCTTTCCCAAAGAAACCTCACGTTTTTCGTCAAGCTCCAATCGCCTGAGCGCGCCGGATGGGCACACCCGCGTGCATAACACGCATCCGTAGTCACAGTAACCGAGTCGGGGAATAAGCTTCGGAGTCCACACGGCTTCAATACCGCCCTCCAGCAATACGGGGTGTAGCCCGTTCGTCTTGCAAACCTTCATACACTCCCCGCAGCGGATACAAAGCGCAACAAACTCCGCCTCGTCCACGGCGCCCGGCGGGCGGATGAGCGACGCCTTCCCTTTGTTAACGGCCTTCGCATAATTCATCTTTACCAACGGAGCCACAACTGCGCCCAGCACCCCCGTGAGTAAAAAAGACCGCTTGGAAAGGTCTATGGCGCCCCGCTGTTCGGGCGATTGTTTATGCCGGAAGGCAATGCTGTTTTCAGGGCAGACCTTCAGGCAGGTCATACACAGCACGCACTCGCCTTCCCTGGTCTCCAGCCCACTCTCTCCTATCGCCCCCATACCGCAATTCACCACGCAGAGGCCGCAGCTTGTGCATGATGATGAAACGGTTCTTTTGAATATTGACCAGTCAGAAAACAGGGCAAAAAGGGCACCCATGGGACAGAGGTTGCGGCACCAGTAGCGCCTTAATACCATACCAAAGGAAATCACTACGACAAACACCGCAAGGAGAATCCCGTGTCCGCGGAAGAAAGGCGCGTGCTGCGCAAACAGCACGGCGTGAATGGATTGGCGGAGCAAATCAAAAAGATAGCCCATCACCGGCACACCGCTGAAACAATCCAGGATGCCGTTAACCAGGGAAACAACGTAAGGATGAACGCATATTGTGTACACGCCGGTAGCCAGGGAAATAGGGTCGAACCACCCGACAAGCTGGAGGCCGAAGAAGAGGCTGATCAGGAGAAAGGCAAGCAGGTAATACTTTAGCCGCCGTCCGTCGTACACGCCTTTGTGCGCCTTTTTTCTGGCGGAGGCAAAGCAGCGGTCGGTAACGTCAATCGTTGTGCCGAGCGGGCATACCCAGGAGCAAAAGAATCGTCCAAAGGGAAGGGTAAGAAGCAGGATAATCAAGGCAGGCCAGTAGGCCGCGATAAAAACCTTCGCCGCCGCCATTGCCCCGATAGCGGAAAGCGGGCTCATACGCAGAAACACATTCGCAACCAAATCCCTTTCCGTAAGAGGGTCTACGAAGAGGAGCAGGTAGAGAAAGAGTGAGAAGGAGAGGTATTGAACAATCTTGCGCGCATAATAAGGCAGCATGTTTTTGTACGATTTCACCATAAGCCCATTTGGTTCAACGGAAAAAAAGTGTCAAAACAACACACGGGTGCAATAGTACCGTGAATTGTAGCTCCGGTCAAGAAAAAGTCGCATCTTTGTGCGTACCGAATAGGTTCGGTTTTTCATCTTTTCCGCTTGGATTTTCTATGCAATCGAGTAGGAAGCCGCCAGTCAATGCCTTGTGAATCACCGCCTGCCCTTGCCTGGCATTTTCCAGCTCATGCTGTGCGCCAATCTCCGTAAAAATAGCAACGGATTTGTCAATGTATGATTTCGCCCTCTTGTCTTTTAATTTATAATATACCGTAGCCATGTTAAGCGCCGTATACCCCAGCCTCGCTTTGTCACCCACCTCAATGCATATCCGCTCACCCTTGAAATAAAACTCCAGCGCCTTGTCCCACTCACCCTTGTTGGAATAAATCGAACCGATATTGTTATAGGTCGTCCCCAGCCCCGCCTTGTCACCCAC
>CAYHFB010000507.1:0-3026 GCA_964355695.1 uncultured candidatus Brocadiaceae bacterium | reverse complement strand
CCGATGTGGTCGCTGTGGGTATGAGTTGCCACCATTACCTCGAGCGGCCCGTCTATATAAGGGCGTATGTAATCCGCCGCCCCGGTGTTTTTCTCCCCGCCGTCGATTAATATTTCGGTAGTACCCAGGTCGATCAGGATGGCATCGCCCTGGCCTACATCAATAATGTGGACGGTCAGGTTTTGGGAGTTTGGCGGGGTTTGGGCCCCGGGTGCACAGGCGGAAAGAATAAGTGTTGTGGCTGCAAGCAGGGTAATGAGGAGGCGTTTTATGCTCATTTTCTTGCCAGCATTCTAGCATATCGCTTAAATGAGCGTATTTCAAGGAAGGTAAAAGTTTGCCGGTAGCTATGCTATAACTGGGGCAAGAATGAAATCGCCCAAAAAAATTAACCTTGGCTTTACCACCAAGGCTGGCAATTCTGGTGAGTTGAATAACGTTTCGATAGTAAAATATTTTGGTAAATAGAGAATACTTATTTTATGTTTTTTCTTCAAATATAACCTTAGACGTCTTGGCAAGTTGTAGGTCATCAGGCGAATGGATACTGAATGATCGGGATCGATTCTTCAACATTAAAAAGACTTCTCTTTGTGGCCAAAAAAGCTCATCTATGATGTTGCTAAATTGCCTGCCCTGTTCGCAAGCTTCTCGTGTTCGTTCTTTATTCAGCCTCCATGCCTCTTCACGATCTTGTGCCTTAGCAGCCAAAGTAACTGCTAAATCGATATCGCCTATTTTGTCTTCAGAAGATAAATAGCTTCCGAAGACAACGACTTTTTCGACTTTATAAAGAAAATAGGAAGATTCGTTGACCTGTTTAACTCTCGCTATAAATTCAGTCAGTTTTTTGTCAGCTGATTCTCGTCTTAATGGCTTGGCAGCGGAAGCAATGGCGAGGGCGTTTCCCTTTACGGTATTAGTCCAATATCTTTCGCTTTCCTTTGTTTCCGCTTTTTCGATGAATCCTTCGTTTTCGAGTGCTTTTGCCAGTTCTGCCGCTTGTTCTTCGCATACATCCAGGACTTCAATAATAAAAAAAATATTCCAGGCGTAAATGTTTTTGCTCCTTCGAAGCAAACGGCGCAATTCTAAAATAGGCACGCCAGCAAAGTTTGCTTTTGCATCGATTTTCAATTTCAACCTCCTCACGGGAACTATTTGTGAACCTCAGCTACTTCCTACGCGAGCGGTGCAATAATTTCTAACTTAGTAAAAACCACCGACTCTAGCAATATCCAAATCTGGTGAATTATTCTCTTAAAATAATCAGATGTCATCAAACTTCCTTAATGTGACACGTATTGGTTAAAGACATACCCAATCACAAAATATTTTTCAAGAATTAGTAACGAACAGTTTTTCCGCGATTGTAAAAAGGCCGAAAAGTGCTCTTTCTATTAATTCTGGAAAGTGATTCCGAACAGCATTGGAGGCGGTTGGAGCGTGACCTGCTTTGTTTCTCAATGCGTATAGGATCAATAAATCTGATTCAGTTTCGGAATACCCCCTTTTTAACAGTTGTTGGCTTCCATCAAGCAACTCAGTAAGTATTGCATCGAAATTTGAGGCATTAATAGTCCCAAGTTCCGGTTTGCCCCAGCCTTTAGCTGTAAAAAAAGCTTCCAGATGTCGTGCTAATTTGTCGCTTTGTAAGCGTTGCTTTTGTTTTAGCCACACCTCGGCTATCCTTGCCATGTTGAACAAAATATCAAGCTCAATTTGGGCCGCAAATTGGCTGTCGCGAGTTCGAGGTGACAGGGCAAGCAGTTGTCTAATCCGAAAAACAGAGTGTGTAAAGGAGAAAGTTGTTTCATCAAATAGGCGTTGGGTCGTTTCATCGCTTATATGCGGGGCTAATACGTTTGTGTGTAATTTTTCGAATATCAAAAACCCGCCCCGATTTAAGCGATATTCAACCATATACCTTTCTAACCAATCAGTTGCATCTGTGACGATATTCCGTGTTAAATGACGTGTATTGAATACATTGAGCGAAACAAATAGCCACGCTGGAGTTTGTCGCGTGTCATTTGAAGGCCATTTCCTATCTTCTTCTACAGCTTGATGAAAAAATAGAAAGCTGGTATCGATATTTCCAGCTTGTAGTAGCGACATGCCTTTACAATAATAGGGCGTTCCCTTGTGTAAAAATTTCTTGTCGTGTTGAGCTTCCCATTCGTGGGCCAGGTTGATTGGGAAATCCCAACATTCGCTAGCTTTTGAGAACGCACCAGAATGATACCAAATCCGCCAAATTGGGAAAAACCTTGAGAACAAGCTATCGATTTTGACGTTGTCACTCCACCAAAGGTCAAAATAACTCAAAAATTCTTGTCTGAAGAGTTCTTGGTTGAATACCGATAGTGTGCCGAGCGAAAGATGTTGTGATTGATAGTCGCTAAAGTATTGCTCTAATTTAGTCGGTAGCGCTTCTGTCATGATTGCCTCCAATGAGCTACCTTACCGTTCTATTATTCTGGAGTAATTAAACCAAAGTTCCTTAGAGTTAGGATGGAAATTTGGAAGGGATTCTATTATAGTTTTGGGCGATTTAGGGACATTGCAGCTAACCCGTCGCTCCCTTCTCTTCTCCGTCCGCTATGTCCTCGGCTTCCAGGTCTTCCATGAGGCGGGCGGCACGGGGATAGCCGATACGCATGTGGCGTTGCAGGAAAGAGGCGGATATCTGCTTATGTTCCTCGGCCAGTTTCCTCGCTTCGGCAAGGAGCGGGTCTTCCGGAATATTGCTTCTCTTCGTTGTCGTTGTTCCTACCGGCATATCGTCGAGTTTCAGTGAGGGGGCTTCCTCTTTACGCTGGTTCCCCCAGAAATATACCAGCCGCTCTATCTCGGCATCGGAAACGAAGCAGCCTTGCAGGCGCTTGGGCTTGTCTGCCTCGGTCGGCATGTAAAGCATGTCCCCCCGCCCCAGCAGCTTCTCGGCCCCGACGGAATCCAGAATTGTCCGCGAATCTACCTGCGAAACTACGGCGAAACTGATGCGGGTGGGGAAGTTGGCCTTG
>CAYHFB010000506.1:0-3042 GCA_964355695.1 uncultured candidatus Brocadiaceae bacterium | reverse complement strand
CGGCGCGAACCATCGGATGGGTCTCTACGACCAGGTTCTCGTGAAGGATAATCACGTGGATATCATGAAGGGCAGGCCGGGCGGAGATGAGCCGCCGTCCGCAAGTGTCATAGAAACGGTAGTTTCCACCCTGCGAAGAAAGGTAAAAAAGGGCGTCTTGGTTGAGGTTGAGACGCGGACCCTGGACGAGGTGCGCGACGCCTTGAAGTCCGGGGCGGACATTATCTTGTTTGACAACATGGACGTCGCCCGGCTGCAAGAGGCCGTTTCCCTGGTAAAGGGCTGGAAGGGTTTTAATAAACCTCTTACCGAGGCGTCCGGCAATATCTCGCTGGAAAACGTGCGCCAGGTGGCCGAAACGGGCGTTGACCGGATTTCCATCGGCGCAATCACCCATTCGGCAAGGGCGCTCGATATCTCACTGGAAATAAATTTGACAAATAATGTTTGAATAAGCGATATTTGTGCCATAAAAAGTTGTGTTTGTAGGGCGAAGAGCCTCTTCGCCCTACGTGAAAAAATCGCCTAATTTAAAGATACAAAAGGGATCTTCATGCTACTTCAACTTCTGGCAAACGGGATAATCACCGGTAGCCTAATTTCGATCATGGCAATAGGCTTTGGTGTGATCTACAGTACAACCAACTTTTTCCACATTGCCTACGGCGCTGTGTACATGGCGGCAGCTTATTTCATGTACGCCCTGCTTTCCTGTCGTCTGCCATTTGCCGTCTCAATAATCCTTTCGATCCTCTTGACTATCATTGTTGGTATCTTGATTGAATTCCTTGTTTACAAACCATTACACAAAAAAAGGGCCTCACACGGCATCTATTTAATCAGTTCCCTGGGCGTCTATATACTCATAATCAATATAATTGCCCTCGTCTTCGGAAATGAAACCAAACTCCTATGGTATGAGATGGGCGCCGGTATCCATTTCGGTGAGATTATCCTAACAAAAACACAGATCATACAATTTTTCACGTTTCTCCTATTGTCCATACTTTCCATCATTTTTATGCGCGCAACTCGGATAGGAAAAACAATCCAGGCTATGGGCTGCAATGCGCGCCTTTTGGAATTCAGTGGCGTAAACCTGCAAAAAATGCGATACATCGTTTTTGCGATAGGCTCATTTTTTGCCGGCATAGCGGCAATTTTAACGGGACTGGACGTTGGCCTTGACCCTTACATGGGAATGACTCCACTGCTTAATGCCGTTACGGCCGTAATCCTCGGCGGAGTTAAGCGCATTGAAGGAGCAATTGCAGGCGCCTTCTTTATTGGAATATCCCAAAATCTCGTGGTAGGGTATTTCTCCGGACGTTGGGAAAGCGTGGTCACCTTTTCCATATTAATAGTATTTTTTCTTTACCAATCTGGCGGCGTCCTGAAGATGAAAAAGAGGGCCGAAGAGCTATGAACTACGCATTCCATCTGCTCATTATGATTGAAATCTACGCCATATTGGCATTGTCCCTCAACCTGATCGTTGGTTATACCGGCCTTCTCTCCTTGTCTCATGCGGCATTCTACGGATTGGGGGCATACGCATCCACCCTTCTCATGATACACGTTGGCCTTAATTTCTTTCCATCCCTTGTGATTGCCATATTCATTACCGCTGCTTTTTCCCTTTGCATTGCATACGCCTCTTTAAAACTCAGGGGAGACTATTTTGCAATATCCTCTTTTGCCTTTCAGGTCATTATCTTTGGTATCCTCTACAATTGGGTTGGACTTACAAGAGGGCCGTATGGAATAGCCGGGATTCCAAAACCTTGCCTTTTCGGCTTCAAAGTTGATACGTTATCGGAATATTTTATATTTACCACGATTATAACCGGGCTAATAATTTATTTTAACTATAGTCTCTACAAATCCCCTTTTTGCACGGTATTAAAAGCCATAAGGGAAGAAGAACAAGCCGTCATTTCCCTGGGGAAAAACGTAGTCAGGTTTAAAATTCTTGCCTTTGTAATCAGCAGTGGAGTAGCGGCAATTGCAGGCGGATTATATGCCGGCTACATAACATACATTGATCCCACCAGCTTTACCCTTGATGAGTCCATATTCATCCTTGCAATTGTCCTCATAGGCGGCGCTGGTAATTTTAAAGGCCCGATTGTCGGCGTATTGTTCATGTTACTCATCCCCGAAATCCTCCGTTTTGTCGGTTTGCCTGATTCTATAGCGCACAACCTCAGGCAAATCATGTATGCCTTGATACTGATCCTGCTTGCAAGATTTCGCCCCTGGGGTATCGCGGGAGATAAGGGGCTTGGGAGTGTGTAAACGTGGATGAAATGTTAGTATTAAATAAGGTGTCAAAGTCCTTTGATGGAATCACGGCAGTGAAGAACGTCTGCATTTCCATAAAAAGAGGGGAAATTGTCGGACTCATCGGCCCCAACGGTGCGGGCAAAACAACCCTTTTCAACCTTATTACAAAAACCAACCATATCAGGCCTGATTCAGGCGAGATATGCTATAATGATCATGAAATAAGCGGACTATCCGACTACCAGATCGCCAGGATGGGCATCGGCAGGCTCTTTCAGGACGTCAAGGTTTGGGGCAGTTTGACCGTGACAGACCATCTTCTCATAGCGCAAGCCGATGTTATCGGCGAAAACCCTATTTACCAGCTTTTATTTTCACGCCGTTGCAAGGAAACCAGGAAAAGAAATCTCAAAGAAGCGGAAAAATGGCTTGCATTTGTTAATCTTGAAGGGTATAAAACCAGTAGGGCAAAAGAGCTATCCTATGGACAACAGAGGCTTCTTGGCCTGGCAAGGCTTCTTTGCAATAACTTTGAATTTCTTTTACTGGATGAACCAACGTCTGGAGTCAACACGGCAATGGTTCAAACCATCTTAGAAAAAATACAATCGCTTGCGCAATTGGGCAAAACTGTTTTTTTGGTGGAACACGATATGGATGTAGTGAAACAAATAACAGACCGGGTATATTTCATGGACAACGGAGAAATCATAGCCACCGGCAAACCGGATGAAATTCTCAGTAACCCTTTAGTAA
>CAYHFB010000505.1:0-3059 GCA_964355695.1 uncultured candidatus Brocadiaceae bacterium | reverse complement strand
GGTTTATGTAGGGTTTGGGGAGGAAGATTGTTTATAAATCAAATGGTGTGAATAGTGGATTTCAATGTTTTAAGTGAAAAAACAAAAGGGGGGCTGAACGGTTACGTTTTGAGCGGTTTTTGGTTATTATTGAGATACAGCCGTGTTAATTATTGGAACTTCTATACGGTCTTATGTCTCTGAGGGCTTGTATGAGGGTGGACATGTCCGCTGGCAAGTCTGCCTGGAATTTCAGGGACTTTTTCATGATGGGGTGGAAGAATTCGATCCTGTGGGCGTGCAGCGCCTGTCGGTCGATTATAGGTACCTCTTCCAGTTCTCTTTCTTTTTGTAATAAATCGGAAATGCAGCAGGTTTCCTGGCTGCTGTACATAAAATCGGCGACGACCGGATGCCCTATCGCCTTCATGTGTACGCGTATCTGATGGGTACGGCCCGTCTTTGGCTTTAATTTTACCAGGGTATAACCGCGAAACCGCTCTAACACTTCGTATATAGTCACGGCCTCCTTGCCGATGTCGTGCCGTACTGACATCTTTTGCGGTTCCTTTCTGTGCCTTCCAATGGGTAAATTTATTTCATCGGAATCGAGGGAGAATTCACCTTCAACGACGGCAAGGTATTCCTTGTGTATGTACCTTTTTTCAAACTGCATGGCGATGTGTGCATGGACGGCGTCGCTTTTGATCGTCAGCATAACGCCGGTTGTATCACGGTCCAGCCGGTGCACTATCCCGGCTTTTAGCGGCCCGTTGACCTGAGAGAGGTTCTGGCAGTAAAAGGTAAGGGCATTGACTACGGTGCCGGAAGGATGCCTGCCTGCGGGGTGGACAACCATGTCATACGGCTTGTTGATTACCATCAAGTATTCGTCTTCGTAAATAATGGTAAGGGGGATGTCTTCGGGAAGGATTTTGCTTTCCTCGATCAACGGCGCGCGGACGGTGATGACGTCCCCGCGCTGTATATCGTAACTGCTCTTTGTCGTGTGTCCGTTGATAAGGACGGACCCCTCCTTAACCAATTTCTGGATAAAGGTCCTTGAATAGTCGTTGAGACGGGAGGCGAGATACCTGTCAAGCCTCATATCATCGATTACTTTTTTTATTTCGTACGTTACTTCTTTAATTTTTGGGTCTTCCTGCGTCATGTTACCTGATTAACGACAAACGGTACTGAGCCATTGCTGCCCAATTGCTGTTTGGAGAAAGTTCTACCGTCCTGGTGTACAGACGAATGGCCTCATTCGTTTGCCCTGTTTTTTCGTAACAGCGCCCGGAGTCCCACCCTTCCTGAGCCAATAGCGCACTATTTGCAACGGATGCGCCTTCATACTGCTTGATTGCATCCAGAAAGAGTCCTTTTTCCTCGTAGGCGTAACCCAATGATTGCCGTATAATAGCGGTAAGCGGATGGCCGCTGTAGCCGTCCAAAAAGTCATTATACTCACGAATGGCGTCGTCGTAATTTTTCAAATTATACGAGATGTTTCCCAATTGGAATAATATCCATGGTGTTACGCTGGGTGAAGGGTTGGATGCTCTAAGGGACTTATAAGCCTCCGCTGCCTTTGATAATGCGGCAATCCTGCTATTTTCGTCCTTTGCGCTCTGCCTTACGGATGCAGCCAAATCGCTGTTGACCTTCGATACGCCTTGCCAGGCCTCGTCGGCACTGTGGCTCTTGTGTGAGACCAGAAAGGTGACGCCAACGCCTATGGCGATTGCAACCCCGACACCTATCCCAATAACACCCTTGTACTTATCCAGCGTTTTTAATGTGCTTTCTGTGGTTGGTGTGCCTATTGTGCTTAAAGTAGATTGGTTCATTGTCTTTATTCTTTCCCAAATTTATAGACCAAGTAAAGATTCGGCTTCCTTAAACATCATTTGAATATCTTCTTCCTCCAGGCCAGCCCCGCGAGCTATACGCTCCGCCTGTTTACGTTCCAGCAAATCGTCAGGGGTGTGTGAATCGGAACCAAAGACGAGTTTTGCGCCAACTTTTTTCGCAACCCTGGCAACGTGGCCGTTTGCATAAGAATGTCCTTTTCTGCCGGAAATCTCCAGCCGGACGTTGTTCATCCTGGCGAATTCTGCATCTTCTTCCGTTATGAGGCCGGGGTGTGCGATGATATCGGCACCCGCTTCTATGGCCGCCCTGTTCGTGCCGGGTAGCACGGGTTCGGTGATGGTTTCACCATGTACGATTACCAGAAAAGCCCCGGATGCCCGCGCCTGTTTTACCATCGGCTTTATATGCTCCGGCCTAATGTGCGTCAGCTCCACGCCGCAATGCGCCTTGATTTTTGAAATTGCCGATATCTCCCTGCAAGCCCTTAAAACGTTGGGCAATACAAGGTCCATATTGGAATAATCGACGTGGTCCGTTATCACCAAGCCACGAAACCCCTTTGCCTCGCAACGTCTGATTAATTCTGCCGGTAAGAGTACCCCATCGGAGAAGAGCGTGTGTGTATGTAAATCGATCATGGCGATTGCTGTGGAAAATACTGGTAATAAGTTTATGTTTTTATATTAGGCTAGTCTGACGCAAAGCACTTATGTAATCGCTTATAGCAGCATTTCAAAAAGCTGTGCTGTTACAGATATGCTTCATTTTATCTGTTTCTACGACGAATTACGTTGGTCTATATGGTATCAATTCAATCTTAAAAGTCAACTGGTTAGCATAAATGTTAAGGAAATTTAAAGTTAGGCCTGAAAGGCCATCAGGATAAAGCAGGGTGTAAAGCTCCATAGTCGGTCATAAAACGGCATTCTGGATATCACTAATTCCACCAAGTCGTTTTTTCAATTCGCCCAGTTTGTCTTGCATAAGAATTCCCCTAACGTAACCGTAGCCATTTACACAAGAAAGTTTACTTTTAAACAAAAACCGTCTAATTCCAAGCGCTACGAATAAAATCGTATTTCTTGCAGTGTAAAGCTGCATCCCTTTGAAGGTGCAAGATACTCTAATTCTACAAACAGGCCGCCCCTCTGGCATACGTGTTAAGTTAAGCAACCAGTAAATGTCACCAAACCCTTGTTTTTGCT
>CAYHFB010000504.1:1641-3086 GCA_964355695.1 uncultured candidatus Brocadiaceae bacterium | reverse complement strand
TTTCTAATTTTTTGAAATTTCGGATTTGAATACGGGTCAACATTTTGCATTCTCTTAAAAAAACGTGATTGGAGTTGTTTAATAACGGTACTCATTAAAAACTCTGCAAGCATTGCCCTCAAGGGGAGGGTGTAAAGGAAGCGGCTTTTTAAGCGCCCTGTTTGCCGCACAAAGCGTTAATGCTATCAAAATCAGGGTTCAAATTGCAAGCCAGAATCTGACAACGGCAAAATAGTAACACCAGGCGTTAGGCGCGTGCGCAATTCGCCCCTGCACGCTGCAATTCAAAGGCAACGACAGGGCGTTGCTTTAGGATGGCAATCTCTGGCGCGTGTTCAGGCAGGGGCAAGACTGAAGCCTTGCGCTACGTGGAAATGAATAAAACCTTGACGTTGCGAGAAATCGTTGTATAATATGCGACATACACACGTGCGTATTGTTCGCGTATTGTTACGCAGGTGTGCTTGCGGGCGCGAGAGGGGCAAGGCTGAAGCCTTGCCCTGCTTAATCCACCCAACACTGTGAGCGCTTGGGGTGTGCAAAGGAACGGGGGACAAAAAAAGGCCGGCTTTGAATGCCGACCTTTTTCGGATAGCTATAATTCGTAAATCATAGCCCCCTTGGGTTTCTGTTTTAATACCGGCTTGCAATATTACGTCTTGCAATAATACCGGTAGGTAGGAACCATGAACCGAATGAAATCATAAATCATGATTTGTAAAATGTCAATCATCATCTTTAACGGGGAGGAAATTGTATGGCAGGCGCACTTACCCACGTAAAACCGGAAACGATTGTTCGGCATCTTGACCACCTTTTGTTGGAAGGTACCTTGGGACGGGGAAATGGGCCGAGGGTGAAAAAATTAAAGGAGCTTTTCAAATATAATGCCGTCCAGCCCTTTGCTGCGGCGCTGAATGCCCTTTGGGAAGGCGATGATATAAAGGACGCCGCCGCCGCTTTTCGGAATTTCAAAAAGGATTTGAACGAAAGGTTCGAGAAGGCGGGCATTCCGCTCAGGCTTGTGCATCACCAGGATAACCGCTCCATTGACGATAAGCAGGTCTGGTTTGATGAAATGACGCCAGCGGATAAGAATATGGCGAGAGAGAAAGAGTCACAAGATATCCGCAATACCACCCGAACCATTGAGGCGCACCAGAAAACACATTACGCCGACACCCCTGCCTCGCAATATATTCCCCAGCAGGTGTTGACGGACATACCCGTTGTGCGTTTCCCGGCTGATTTAGAGGCTTTTGCCAAAAGAATGGCGCCGGAACAATGGAACGCATTAGCGATTGACCAACAAAGCTATTTGAAAAACGTCTCCGTTAAATTAGAACCCATCATTCAGATAGCCCCTGCCACGCCGATACCCTACACCCTGGGCTTTGAACTGCTTGGTTTGGGGCCGAACGGGGAAAGTTTTCCGTCAATAATAG
>CAYHFB010000504.1:0-1541 GCA_964355695.1 uncultured candidatus Brocadiaceae bacterium | reverse complement strand
GAAATCTTTGTTTTTAAATTTCCCTCAAAAGACCACAAGGAGATTGTCCTGGGTTTGGTAAGTGAACACGTCCAGAAAATCGTTGAACAAGCAGGCGCATTAAACATAAATTACTTTATCGTAAAAGAACCCTTACCTCTTTCCTCCGCAGACCGATCGACGAAAAAATCCAATATTGAGCAAATCACCCTTGATGAACTGCCTGGCTTTCTTCCGCTCTTCAATGAAGCGCAAAGCAGGGCATTGGAAACGCTCAATGACAACTACAAAGAATCGTATCTGGTAGGATATCATGTAGAACAGCGTGTAGAAACTCCAGATAATTCCGCCATCACCAATGACGCCCCCCCCGAAGAAGGCATTTCATTTCTTGAAAACTGGTTGGACAAAACGAAGATACCCTTTTGTATCATTTTGGGGGATTACGGTATCGGGAAGACCTTTCTCTCCCGCATGTTCACCCGGCACATCTTAGAAAAAAGAAAGGCCAACCAACGTCTACCGGTACCCCTTTACCTTGATATGCGCCACCTACCCTCTGAGCCGCGTGTACCTGATTTGGACGATATGTTAAACGTGCTGCTTAAAAAGGCCGGGTTTAAGGACGTATCCGTAGAGGGTATAAAAAGCGCGGTGCATCAGGGGCATATCTTTGTCATTTTTGACGGGTTTGATGAAAAGGCAAGCGCCTTAACCGAGGTGGAGTCAGAAGAACTGCTGCGTAATATCCGCTCGCTCATCCCCGCGGACAAGGAGGGGAAGCTGCTCCTCTCCAGCAGGACGCACTATTTCGTTAACCAGTCAGATGAGAACAAAAAAATCGTCGGGGGCGATTTAACCGGCACCCGTGACGGATATGACAAGGGCGACTTCCTGATCGTCTACCTTCAACCCTTTGACGAAGCAAGGATTAAACAATACCTGGAAAAGGTCTTTCCGGGAAAATCCGAAGAAATCTTTGAGTTTCTGAAAACCCTGCACGACCTGACCGACCTGATCAAACGCCCCTACCTGCTCTTCCTGATCAGCAAACACCTTGACGAACTCCGCGGCATGGAAAAACAGGGGGCGCTCATTGGGGTGGCGGATATTTATGAAATGAGCATCCAGGCATGGTTAAACAGGAACACCGATAAACTTCCCATCTTTGCAAAGCTTAAGGTGGGGTTTATGCAGGAATTGGCACGTAATCTGTGGGAACAGGGGACGCAGGAAATCTTCCATGAACCGTTGCAAAAATGGCTCTTTGCGCAGATCGAAAAAGAGGGCATCCCCCGCATGGATTGGGAGGAACTCTTTCGCGCCGATTCCAGCCTGCGCACCGGGACGTTTCTCATACGCGACCATAAGGGGAATTACCGCTTTGCCCATAAATCGTTCCTTGAGTTTTTTTTAGCCCGCCATATAATCGCCGGGCTTTCAGCACAAACCCCGGTGGTGCTACAGTTGCCGCGATTAAGCAAGGAAATCCTGGCATTCGCGTGTGAGCTAATCCACAAACCCGCTTACAACGTGGCGCATTGCCGGGCGGTGATAAAAGA
>CAYHFB010000503.1:0-3097 GCA_964355695.1 uncultured candidatus Brocadiaceae bacterium | reverse complement strand
TACATTTAGGTTGCGTTTGCCCGACTTTTCATTTCTTAACTTAACACGTATGCCCTTTATCCTCATTTTCAAGGGGGACTTGGTTGCGGCTGTGCCGCACCAGATTATTTACCCTTATTTTTACAGAGGCTCTATTGCCCTCCGTTGCCGCAAACGGCTAAATCCCGCACGGCTTTTGAATATTCCGGTGGACGTAAAAGAGAGAGTTTCCGCAGGTGTTGCAGGTTGAAAGCTTTTCGCGTTTTTCCAGGTATTTCATCAAGGCAGTTACAAAGGTCGCATGGCTCCAGGTTAGCGGCGACACGGATAACGGGGCATTGGTATGAGGGTCAACCTGTTCGGCCAGAACGCCGGAGGCGAGGGAGCGGTCTACTACCCACTCCATGATGGGCAGGGCATTGTCCAACTCCACCACGTTCTTTGCACGCATGATTTCGTATTCTGCCAGCCATAAGGTGCAGAGAAACCATGGGTTGCCGGGGACGTGTTCCACGTCGTCGCCGACACGCTGATAGCGGTCGTTCGTGTACCGGGCAATGCCGCCGACCGGCGTCTTTACCCATAGATGTTCTTTTATGGCGCTCATGGTTGACGCCATCATGGGCGCTTCCGGGCTGAATACGTCAAAGGCCGCCAGCCCAAAAAGACTTGCGTCTACGGTCATGTCAAGGTCGTATCCCGTGGGCGTCCTGGTTCCCATTCTTGCAAACCGCCCGGCGTCTTTATGATAAAAATAGGCGATCAATGCGTCCTTCATTTTATCGGCGACGTCGTAATATTTGTTGCCATGATCGTGCTCCCCAAAGGCGCAGGCGAAGTTGCCCGCAGCACGCAGCCCGGCAATGACGGCTGCCACCGTGAAGGTGTGGACGCCGTAGCGCTCCTCCCACAAATCATAAGAACTTAGCGGGAGGCCGGTCTCCTCATCCCGGAAGCCCACCATAAAGTCGGCGGCGTTGAGGATCAAGCTCCGGTACAAGGGCTTTACAAACTCAATGTCCCTGAATACGTCGTAATGGCTCCACAGCGACCACAAGACCAGGGCAATTTCATCCTCCTGGATGGGCAGGCTCTTCTTGTTGTCTTTCAGCCAGGGATGCCACGAACTGGCGAAGGAGCCGTCGGGGTTGTATTTGTGGAGCAAATAACCTTTCGGAGAAACAACCTCGGCGCAAAACTGGAAGAAACGTTTTGTTATGTCGTTGTACCCCGCCTTGATAAGGGCGTAGGAGACAAGCGCCCCGTCGCGCGGCCATACGTAAGAATAGGTATCTTTCCCTGCCTGGGTAATATCCGAGTCGTTCGCGGCGATGATGGCGCCGTTGTTGTCGATTTGCGTGCGGATGATTAACAGGCTCCTTTTGAAAAAAGTAACCAGCCTTTGAGGGATACCGTGGAAGTTGAAGTGTTCCTTGTTAACCCACAATTTCCAGTAGTTTTCGGTTCTCCTGATTAATTCCTCCGGCGTCTTTTCCCAAATGACCTTATTGAGCTTTACGACCTCGCTGTACTTCGTCCCCAGGGCAATCCAATAATGAGCGACGTTTTCACCGTGAGCCTTTACCTGGAGATTGATGCCTAACGTTGAATCCACGGAACCCTGCGCAATGGGGTTTCCGCTCAAAACGCCGTCTTCCGCGTCACGCCACGTCCCTTCCGCGCCTTGTGTTTCTTTGATTCCGGTAGCAAAGTGGTCTACCCCACATTTGGTTGGATCGCAGCAATTGATGAGGAAGTAACGCTGGGCTTTGTAGTGGATGATGGCCATGGTGTCGGGGTCGTAGTAGGCCGTGTCCCCGATCTCGTTGCCGTAGATGTGGAAATCGTGGTTGAAGAACAGGCGTACCTCCCGATCCCGTCCTTCCAGGTTTCTGACGATGATTTCCTTTATAAACACGTTTAGGTGAAAATCCACGGCGTCATAAGCCTGGATTTCGATCTTCAGCCGGTCGTTTCTGGCCTTTACGTCCGTTACCAGCGTATCATCCTTGTATTTTAAGGTCTTTTGCCATTCTTCACCCATCCAACTGAACTGTCCATCGACCCATACGCCCATCCGGCACGGGTGGCCTATGGTATGATTTTCTTTTCCCACGTATGGATAATAGATGTCCCTGATCCGATACTCGCGATCAAAGTTAACCAGCATCGAACCGTTTCCCACCGGCAGGTCTCTTGGCATAATTTTTTATGACAGGTTCAAAACGAGCAGTTTCGGCTCTGTCATCTCCTCCATTGCGTAGCGAACGCCTTCGCGGCCAAACCCGGAATCCTTCACGCCCCCGTAAGGCATGTTGTCCGTGCGGAACGAAGGCACGTCGTTAATAATCACCCCTCCGACGTGGAGGTTCTGGTATGCATAAAATGCCCGTTTTAAATCGTTCGTAAAAACGCTTGCCTGCAACCCATAGACGGAATCGTTGAGATGGCTTATTGCCTCTTCAAAGGCTTCATACCTTGAAACCGTGACGGCCGGCGCGAATATTTCACAAGCGTTTATTTTCATCCGGGGCGTTGTATTTGCAATCACGGTCGGCTCGTAAAATGCGCCTTTGCGGACACCGCCGTGCAGGATTTGCGCCCCTTCTTTTACCGCCTCGCTAACCCAGGATTCAACCCTCCGCGCTTCCTGCTCCTCAATCATCGGCCCTATCTTTGTATCTTCATTCAGGGGATCGCCCATTTTTAATGCCTTTACCGCGTCGAGGAATGCGGGCATAAAATCATCGTATATTTTTTTGTCGATAAAAAGCCGTTGGAGTGATATGCAAATCTGTCCGCTAAAGGAAAATGCGCTGACGGCGCATCGTTTTGCCGTATGTTCCAGATTTTCGCCGCAATCGATGATTGCTCCTGCATTTCCGCCCAGTTCAAGCGTCACCCTCTTTTTCCCCGCGATGCGTTTGAGACGCCAGCCAACCGCTGCGCTACCCGTGAAGGTGAGCATCTGGAACCGTTCGTCAGCGACCATCTGCTCCGCAAGGTTTGTTGCGCAGGGGAAGACGCTCAACCCGCCGTCAGGCCAACCCGATTCGGAAACAACTTCAGCCAGCAGCAAGGCGGTAAGAGGGGTCTTTGTTGCGGGCTTGATGATAAT
>CAYHFB010000502.1:0-3098 GCA_964355695.1 uncultured candidatus Brocadiaceae bacterium | reverse complement strand
TTCTTATCCTTCGCCGTTCATTATTCCTTGTTCGATATTCGATATTCGCTTTCTGATGACAAAAAACTCAATGCTCTAAACTTTACGTATGCCTCATCTAATGAATGCCTTACCGTTGTGTATTTTGAAAAACGAGCATAAAAAAACAAGAAGTAATACCCGTCGAACAAACCTTGCTTGTGTAACGTGTTCTATCGTCCCGAGGGGATTAATCAAAGAGGTTGTTGTCGTACAGGCAATTAATTGCATGCCTATTACCATCATGTTCCGCTGGAACAAAAGGCTTCGCTATGCCCCCCTATTACTACACCGCCACAAACAAACTCGTAATAAACTCCAGCCCGAAACTGGCCAGGATGGTGCCTAGGATTAATATGATGATAAGCACCCCTTTTCCCACGTCCTGCGCCCGGAGCGTTCCCATGAGCATCGGCTCCCTTGATAAGTAGGCGCTTGCCGCATAAAGTTCTTCACCGATCAGGGTGTAGTCGCAGGTGGTAATAAAAAATGGCAATTGCGTGTAGGCGTCCGTGCCAGCAATCTGGATGGCGCCCGTGGACGCCCCCGTTTCTGCCAGTATCAACGCCTCCGCGTAGAAATATCCTACGAAGAAATTAGCGGCCGGTTTCTCTCGGGTCATAATGCCGCCCACCGCAGCCACGTAAGGAAACTGTTCGGATGCAACGAGAAAGACGTTGTCTGGATTATACGCGTCGGGTCGTCCCGCCTCAAGGTAGGATTCCTTCACCACCTCCTGGCTTACCGACATAACGATGGGGTCGTTGTTAACCACCTTCAGATTAGCGTCGTAATCGGCGATCTTTCGCGCAATCCTGCCCAGGATACTCGTTGCAGCAATAGTAGAAATACTCCCCATCCCCGTAAGCCCGTGCACAAACAGCACGGGTTTGCCCATTTCCGTAGCCCTGCCCAGCGCCTCATCTACGGCGTCCAGCCCGGCAATTTTACGGAGAAACATATTAGGACTCCGCCGCGCGTGGAAAATGAAATGGAGGATAATGGCGCAGAGTATCACCATAATGACAAAATTATTTATCTTCTTCGTATCTATCCAATTGCCCCTGGCTGTGGCCGAAGCCACCGTACTCAGCATAATTCTCGTGCTGTCGGCCAGGATCGCCAGTTTAAAATAATAGGTCTGATTCCGGTCCGGCGTTTCATTATGGAAAATCTTTTTGGGGAAGATTTGAACGTAATGATAGTTGCTGTTTTCTTGATGGTATCCATAAATTTCAGGGACATCCGTCCGGTAGCCGCTATTTGACGGTATGCGTGCGGCTTCTACCATAAACGCACCGTCTTTCTCTTTGTCGATGTACACCACGTAAAAGACGTCCGGCGCGTCGCTGGGCGCGGTTGACCATGTGAGCGATATGGAGTCGCCTGCATCGTTAGGGGTATCAAATGCCTGGAATTCCGTAGGAGGGATGAGGAACGATGATTGAGCAAGGGCGATGGTGTGAAAGACAACAGCCAAAAAAATAACCGGCACGGCAAGACATATTTGCCGGACAAAGGCTTTTTTTGACGGATAAAAAAACATAGCAACCACTCGCTCTCGCATCAATTTCCTGGAAATAATTTTTGCCATTATAATTTATAACCCTTAAATTACAAAGGTTTTTTACGTGTTTTTATGTGGGTGGACGTCTTCTGACACGTTCGTATTCTATCAGTCTTTTCAAGGCATTCAAGGGAATTTAATTCTTGTGTGGTTTTATCTGTTTTGGTATGCTTTTACCACAAGGTACGACGAGAGTACGACATAATTTTGCAAAAAAGGTATGCGCCACGCGAAAGCGTTACTTACTGACGAGGTGGGCTACAAGGGCTAGATTGTTTTACGATTAGCACGTAAAAACAGGTAATAATTAAAAACACCAGAAAATAAGATATGATAGATAATAGGTAACTACTCAGCGTATTTCCAACCACAACTCCTGTTAACCAGCAAAAACAGGCAATTCACCGCGAAAAATAGCGGTTCTACCGGAATTAGGGTGCTAAAAAACGCAGGATAAATTAGAATAGCCGTATGAAAGATATAACATTATATGACGAGCTATTAGGATTGAAGCAACCGTGGTATGTAGCGGGGGTAAGGTTAGATGTAGTCAAGCAGGAAGTAGAGGTAGAATTAGGGACGGTTCATCGCAGAGGGTGCGATAAACGCAGAGGGTGAAAAATGAAAAAACAATGAGTAGTTAGTAGCTTATTTTATATTTGAAAATTCCAATTCACGGTGAACCAACACAAATATGAAAACGTCCGTGGTTAAACAATTGAAACACCCCTATATATCCATAAATCCCGGAATTTCAAAGGGTAGCCCTGCAATAACAGGCACAAGAATGAGGGTGATTGACATTGCAATAGAATATGACCGCCTAGGCCTTACTCCAGATCAGATCATTGATGCTCACCCGCATTTAACGCTTGAAGCAATACATGATGCGCTATCATATTATTATGAAAACAGAAGTATGATGGACGAAGAAATTAAGAAAAAGCGGGATATTATTAAGGAAATTGCACAAAAAACTCCATCTATCTTGAAAGAGAAAATTGGCTGATCTTGTATTCTATACAAACGAAAGTGTAAGTGTTGCAGTTTCTGAAGGGTTAAAGCGGAGAGGTGTTAAAGCTCTATCCGCAAGAGACGTAGGCAACCTGGGTCTTTCAGATGAAGAGCAGCTTGCTTATGCAAGCAAGAATAACTTAGCGATCGTAACACATGATGATGATGATTTCTTGTCAATGGTCATGGAGTTTGAACATAGCGGGATTGCCTATGTACATCAGGAAAAATATACGGTGGGCGATTTAATCAGAAAATTGAAACTACTATGGGAGACAACACAATCTGAAAACATGGTAAACCACGTGGAATTTTTATGAGGACCAGCGGCTATAAACAATCCCGCCGGACAGGCAGGAGACGCTGATAACAATTTAATTATTTGAAAAATCCGTGAGGACGTCAAAAACAATGTAGCCCCGTTAGGGGCGTTCTGTTTGTAGAATCAGAACTCCTGATCCGCAGGAATCTGGCTTGATACCAAACCGTAGACAAGGCG
>CAYHFB010000501.1:0-3120 GCA_964355695.1 uncultured candidatus Brocadiaceae bacterium | reverse complement strand
GGAGGTCTCTTTCCCCTCCGGCATACACGTTGCCCTGCAAAAACATCCCATGGACGTTCATTCGTGGTTTGATGGGCTGCCAAAATCCATCAAACGTTTTATTTACAACATGGTATTAAAGGCTATCTATTATGTTAGCTCTATAAAATTTGCGGGTAAATCCATTATGGGATCTCACCACCAGAAATTTGTGCTGACGGAGCAGGGATGCTACATTGGCGGGCTTAACTTCCAGAAAGATTATTGGGACAGCAGGGATCATCTGTTGATTGACTGCCGCAGGGGACGCATAGTAAATCAAACCTCTCATAGGATAGACAGTAGTGTCCCGCCGTTACACGACACGGGCACAATCGTGCGGGGACCGATTATCCATGAAGTAATGAAAACCTTTGCAAAGCGGTGGGATGAGGCAATACGAATCAAAGGGGGCTACGACTGCCTAGCGTTGATATTGGAATCAAAATCGAAAAAGGCACGTAGCCGCTCCGACCGCCTCAAATACAAGGAGTTGTCGGAATATCTGCGTACCTTGCATCCTTATTTATATGACCGTCAAGTTGTCGGCGCCGCCCGCTACGATACCACGGCTGATACCGCCTTCGCTGTCGATCATGTCGATATAACGGAAACCATGCCGGAAAAAGTATACCCCACCGGCCAGAGCGCTAAAACCGACGTCCTGCACCATTACGAGAAAACCATCTCAACCCTTACCGGTCCGGCAAGCTTCCTTTACATGGAAAACCAGTATTTCAGTAAACACAGTATAGCCGAAAATATAGAAGCACAGTGGCGCGCCAACCGGGAGCACAAAGGGCCTTTTGCCTACATAGCCATTACCTACGACCCCGGTACTATGTCACTCGACGAAAAATTATGTGGCATCTTCTTTAAAGATGCGCTCGTTCTGAGTGAGATGCAGAATTTGAAGTGGATGGAAATCAAAAGCGCGCGTACCATCCTGCTAAAAGATAAAGACGGTCAGTGGATACCCACATGGGGCGTCATTGATCCGCGGAATGATATCCGTTTTCTGGACGAAAGTGTTAACGCCAGCCCGGAAAACATGAAAAAGGAAAGCCGGTTTGTCATAAAAAATGCCGTAAAACTAGCGCCTGCCGGGCAAACGGGTAAAACGCCTATTGCACAATGGAAGTACGTTACAGCGACGGACGGAAGCAAGACGCCGGATACCGTTCCAAACGTCACCCTGCGGGTAGACGAGGTACTAACCGTCAGCGACATTATGGCATACACCTTTATCAGCCCCAGGGAAACTGGGCAAAAGCCCAACAACCCGGACGGGTCCGTTTCCCCGCGGAAGTGGTATCACTGGTTCCTTGAATGCATCAAGTGCAGACGCAAATTAACTCCCGCGCAAAAGCAGTTTCGATACTTCCTTGATAAAAGCAACATTTATCTCCACTCCAAATGTTCAATCTTTTTGAACCGCGACCCGGCAGGCCGTCACTGGGCAACCGTCGGCTCTGCAAACATCAGTCCCAACAGCCTTGACTTCGCCGGAGATCAAGATTCCGAAATGAACGTGTGGTGGCAACATCAGGAAGGGATAGAAAAATTCATCCTTAACCTGTGGAGGGAGCATCTCAACGACAAGGAACTTCGCAACATCGACACCGCCCTCTGGGCAGAAAAAGGCTGGAAAAACCTCTTCAGTATAATGAACGGACGCCCGGTTGATGGGGCGGTTTTGAGGTTGGATGTGGTGGAGAGGTATGGGCATTTGGCGTGAATATGTCCTTTCGAGAAGCATTGAGTAATACAAAAGGTATAAACCTGTGCAAAAGAATTGAACCGTTTAATTTGATCTGACCCCTCTAAATTTGATGAGGACATTACTAAAATATAATGGTGCGGTCTGCCGCAGGCTCCGCGTCTGTTTGCAAGTAAAAAAAGTATGGTGGGACTACCCACCAATATAATTGGCTGAGGGGACGATGGGGGATGTGGCTTAGCACCATCTTTTTTGGCATATTCGGGAGTAAATTATGAAAGACTTCGGTTTTTTCGTGAGAAACAAAATCCATCTTATTATTTTTGCTTTATCCGTTTGCCTGTTGCCTACGTACACCGCGCAAAGCGACAGTATACAGCAGAATTACGACCAGGCATATGACAACGCGGTAAAAGACGCCGAAGTCTGCGAACCAAGTGAAATATCAAAAAACCTTACGGCAATAATCCCGACGAATAAAGACCTTATATGGAAAGAAGATCAGCAAGAGAAACGCGTCTTGGTGGTGACGTGGACAAATTGGAACGGATACAATGGTAAGGTCGGCCAAACTATAAGTGCCGAAAAGGATATATGGGTGACCGCCGTGCCGGAATTGCAAAATTTTATTAAACGCAATCGCTTTACAAAACAGGACATTGCGCTACGGGTCGAGCAGCTTTTGGGTCTGCAGCCGAATAGTAAAAAGACGCGATTCGTTGAAGTTTTGGTAAGCCCGAAAGACCTGTTTAGGCCAAGTCCTGACCCTGAGATTACCGATTGTGAGGCTGAGCTTGACTTCCCCACAAACAAGTACATTACTATCTGCGATGATTATAAGAAATGGTTTAATAACCAAAAAAATGAATCTTATAAGCCGAGTGGATATCCCTGGACCCGACTGGGGTATACTTATGACTGGGGAAACCCAACGAGTGAGATAGGGGTCAGTGAGTTTGTTATTGGTGCCGGAGCAAAAATCGAAATATGTTCGGTAAGAGAAAACGATGCTTATTTTAACCAGACACAGCCATAATGCCCAAAGAATGTAACGTAATAAGACAATTTAATAACCTTAATTTAAGGAGGTGTAAAATGCCTAACACACATGCCCCATTTTATCCTATCATTTACGTTCGTGGATATGCAATGACTCATGGAGAGATTGACGAAACAACGGCTGATCCCTTTTGCGGATTTAATCTGGGTTCTACAGTCTATCGCGCCACAACAAATAAGGCAAAACCAAACAAATTTGTTTTTGAGTCCCCAGTGGTGCGTCTCATGTCAGATTTTGGGTATACAGACGTCTTTAAGGACGGGTATGATATAACAGACCCAGACTGGGACGGCAGTATCCCTAACAAGTCTATTATTGTTTA
>CAYHFB010000500.1:0-3160 GCA_964355695.1 uncultured candidatus Brocadiaceae bacterium | reverse complement strand
TGGCAAAACGTAAAGACCGGGGTTTCCTTCGTCTAAAAATGACATTGTTTACCGCTTTCTGTTTTTTACTTTTCACTCAGTCCCTTTTCACCAAAAAAAATCACTATGCCAATCTTCCAAATTATATCACTTATCGGTTTCATCCTGGGCAGCATATTGCACATTGTCCTTTCCATACTGATTGTGCAGCGGCAGCACAAGACTCGGAGCGAATTCGTATTCCTTTTTCTCGTAATCAGCGTGGCCATGTGGCACCTCGGAAACACCGTTTCCCTCTTCAGTTTCATCCTTTTTCAAAAAGAGATCGTCGGCGTGGCAATTATTGCCGACACCATTTGTTACGTGGGAATCGGCTTCATGCCGAGCCTTTTACTTCATACGGCGCTTTTGTTTCTTTTTGATAACAAGCCTCACATCAAAAAACCGTATCAACGGCTCATCATTACCGCCCTTTACCTACCCGTTATTCCCTTTTCCATCGTCATAAAGCACCTTATCCTGTCGGAAAACGTATATGCCCTGGCGACCACCGCCTTTTACGTTAAGCCGTTTGTGGCCTGGCTGGTAGTGTCGCTCGGTATTGCAGCGAGCATTTCCCGGCTGCTTGCAAAGACTGTGGAGGAAAAGGAAGAGCGGAAATTCTACAAGGTCATCTTCTGGGTCATCATTGTTATTTCCCTCCTTATCGGTTTCACGGTGCTTCTTGAGGGAAATAAGATCGCTTACTTCGGGGACTATCTGGTGCTGGCCTCCATGTTGTCGTCGATCTTCCCCAGCATCATATTCTCCTATTACGTCTACCGGTACAACTACATGGAGTTCGTGCTGCGCCGCAGCGTCTTTTACTCATTTCTAACGTTTATACTCGTTTGTCTCTACTATTTTGGTATTAACAAATTAACGAGGTCTCTGGGAAAACATTTTTCCATAAACTCCAAAATGCTGGAGGCCGTATTTGTCATCAACCTGGTTTTTTGGTTTCCGACGCTGAAGGAACGCATGCAGCATGTTTTCAGAAAACTCATCTTTTACCGTATTTCCGACAGCGACTACCTGCTGAACGAACTAAGCCACGTTATCAGCACCGACCCCCTGATAAACCTGGTAAAGCTGTTGGGTCACGTGGTTGCGTCCATTAAAAAGGCTACGGGTATTAAATCAACGAACCTTTTGCTCTTAAAATCAGCCCCTTTTACTGGAAAGGGAGCCGAACGAATTTCCATCATCGGCGACAAAAGCCGCGAGCCGATTACCCGGCTCAACATACAACACATCGTACGGTTCTTTGCCAACAGCGAATTTGTCGTCCTCAACCGGTACGAGGTAAAAGATGCCGCCATTATCAACGAAATGAAACTGCTGGACGCCATCTTTATATTCCCCATATTCGTTAACCGAAAACTGGAGGGTATCTTGTGCCTGGGACGCGCAAGACGCGGCCTGCCCATTGTGTCCGACCACCTTGACCGGATCATGATCATCGCCAACGAAATCGGCTCAGCCGTAGAAAAATCAAAGATCATTGAGGAGAAGCTTTCTCTCGAAAGAAAGATCTATGAAAATGAAAAAATGTCGAGCCTCGGACGGCTTTCCACCAGCGTGGCGCACGAGGTAAAAAACCCGTTAAGTTCCATAAAAGCGATTGTGCAGGTTATGCGGGAGGATTTAAAAAAGGACGACCCTTTGCAGGAAGACCTGGCTATTATTATAGACGAGATTGACCGCCTGGCTAAGGTTGTCAACCAGCTTTTACAATTCGCAAAACCACGCAGTGAGATGAGGACGTCCGTCAAACTCGGAGAGGTAATAAACTCGGCGCTTCTGGTGCTTAACCACGAGGTAAAGCAAAACAAGATTGCCGTCCATTGCCGTATACCAGACGACCTCCCGGCAGTCACGCACGACGCTGGTGCATTGAGAGACGTCTTTTTCAATCTGCTCCATAACGCCGTCCATGCAATGCCCGACGGCGGAAAGATATCGATTGACGCATCCCATCTGCCGGATAAACACACCATCCGGTTAACGATAGCCGATACCGGCCCCGGCATACCGGAAGACACCCTACAGAAAATATTCGAACCCTTTTACACCACAAAGCAGACGGGAACCGGGCTGGGCCTCTCCATCGTAAAAAAGAAACTGGAAGGCATGGACGCCTCAATCCACGCAGAAAACAACGGCAACGGCGCTACGTTCATCATCGATTTTCCGGCGGTTGAGCCGTTGAATTTGTTATCGCATAATGCATAATGTATTGCCAAACAAATCTGGTTTTTGATATGGTAGGGGCGAATCATTTTCCGTGACAAGTCCCAGGCACGATTTTATAAATGAGGAAAATGCTTCGCCCCTAAGGTTGTCCGTTCCCACGCCCTGCATCCAAAGCAACGGGGAAAACGATATGAGTGTTTTCTAGAAAAACAGAGGCTTTTGGCTATTACAATTGCAGCATGATAAGCAAAGAAACCGTGCCAGTTTTGTTAGGAACGGAATATTGGCAGAATAATTGAATGGTAAATATCGTATTTTTGCATATTGATATTTTGTCCCTCCAGAGACGGCTGGAAATAAGGAGGTGTTCCGTTTCACAGCTTCTTGGGCGGCAAGGACAAACCCTGTTTGTCCCGGCCTTGTGGTCAACAACGGTACGAAAGCCGCCGGATATGAATAAATACAGCCTCAAAGGGGAGAAATATTAATAGTTAAAACGCCAAATTACGATAAAGCTCCAGAATAGCAACGGATTATTTAGGCTCCTTATATGCCGTTCCATCGGAGCTTAACCTTGGTATAGGCGATCTTTTTTATTGGGTTGATAACATGAAAATCCTTGCAATCGTTTTCGTTTTTTGTTCTACTATCGCACGTCATTATAGGAATATGCAAGCGATTATCTATCATCTATGCTACGAACGGGCATAATTTGAAATTTTGAAAGTGTCGCAAAAATGCCAGACAACCCTTGCCTATGGTAGGACTTTGGTTTTGGAATGTTCAGTTTATGCCCGTTGGCAGTATAGTGCGCGGTTTTACTAACAAAAAAGGGGCATAAGCGCTGACTTGTTTTTTCGACAGGATAACAGGATAGACAGGATAAACAATCCTGTTATCATGACAAATATTAAGTTAGGCCTGAAAGGCCGACAGGATATAGCGG